>NC_022444.1:2275270-2437598 GCF_000468495.1 Megalodesulfovibrio gigas DSM 1382 = ATCC 19364 | reverse complement strand
GAGAATTGTGGGTAATCAGGATGCGTTTTGATTGGGACCACCCTTGAAGTCCGGATTGCGCAGGATACCCAGGATTTTGTCCACAGACGTCTGCAGCGTCTGCTGGGCATCGGGTGCGGCACTGGCGGGGGAAACCCGGCACAGCGTGCCTGCCGTCAACAGCAAGGCCAACACAGCAACAGCAGCGCAAACACGATACGGAGGCAACAGCATGATCAACTTCCTTGGATTCTTACGGCACGCTACACATTTCCGAAAATATACTTGCTGATGAGTTCCTCAAGATCAACGGCGGATTCTGTTTCCGCAATCACACCGCCATCCGTGAGCGTCTCGTCGCCGCCGCCAGGGGAGAGCTTGATGTACTTGTCGCCAATGAGGCCGGCAGTTTTTACAGAGGCTATGGTGTCTTCAGCAAGAGCCACGCCAGGATTGATGCGCATGGAGACGACGGCCGCGCCGGTTTCCTGTTCCAACGCAATGCCGGCAACCCGGCCAATGGGCACGCCGGCGACTTCCACATCAGCCCCGGTGCGCAATCCGGCAACCGACGCAAACTTGGCGCGCACCGTGTAGCCATCACCCCCCATCACTTCCATGCGTCCCAGATTGATGGTGAGGTACGCCACACACAGCAGCCCGGCAAGAACAAAGCAGCCCACCAGCGTTTCTTTGCGGTATTTTTCCATGGTGTTCAGGCCTCAAGCAATGCGGAAAGGATCTCTTGCATTGCGATTCAAGAGTACATGCAATCGATACCGACTGCAATAAAAATCTACAACGCTATAAAAAGTCTAGAAATTTGCCGGGCGACGGGAAAGAAACGTCCGGACGTACGGATCATCGCAGGCCAGGAGTCCTGGAACATCGCCCTGATACAGCGCCCGACCCTCATGCAGCAGGATCACATGCTCTGCAAGAATGCGGACGCTTTCCAGATCGTGACTCACGGCTACAATAGTGGCATTGAAGCGCTGATGCATGGCCTTGAGCAATGCATCCATGCTGGCGGCGTTGATGGGGTCCAGCCCGGAGGTGTGTTCGTCGCACAGGAGCACGGGGGGATCCGTGGCCAGGGCCCGGGCCAGGCCTGCGCGCTTGCGCATGCCGCCGGAGAGCTGGCCGGGGTGGTAGTCCTTGAACTCTTCCAACCCCACGAGTGTCAGCTTTTCATGCACAATGTCGGCAATGCGCGCCTTGGGTAACCGGCTGTGCTCCACCAGGGGCAGGGCCACGTTCTGGGCCAGGGTCAGGGAGCCCAGCAGCGCCCCGTCCTGGAACAGCACGCCCATGCGTCGGCGCAAGTGGCGAAATTCCCGGCGCGACAATTTCGCCGTATCCTTGCCATCCAGCAGAATGCGGCCGGCCATGGGCCGGGCCAGTCCCAGAATGTGCTTGAGCAGCGTGGACTTGCCGCAGCCGGAGCCGCCCAGGATGCAGGTGATCCTGCCCGCGGGAATCTGCGCCGAGAGGGACTCCACGACCACCGTTTCGCCGTACCCCAGGCGCAAGGATTCAAGCGCGATGCTCCAGCCGGCTGGCTGGTCCGGGGGGGTGGCGGCGTGGGTGGTCATAGCAAAAAGGAGGTGGCTACATAATCGAACACCAGGGTGGCGACGCAGGATAACACCACGGCGGAGGTGGTGGCGTTGCCCACACTTTCGGGGCCGGCACCGTCGCGGCGCAGGTGTGTGTAGTAGCCTTGATAGCAGCAGATGGTGGAGACGAGCACGGCGAACAGCAGGCTCTTGTAAAAGCCGCCCATCACATCCGAAAGTTCCACTGACGCATGGATGCGATGAAAGTAGACCCCGGCGTTGACGCCCAGCAGCTTCACCCCGGTCAGGTATCCGCCCAGGATGCCGATGACGTCGAACATGGCTGTGAGCAGCGGAAAACTGATGAGGCTGGCCCAGATGCGCGGCCCCACCAGATAGGCCATGGGCGGGATGTCCATCACTTCCAGGGCGTCGATCTGGTCTGAGATGCGCATGACGCCGATTTCCGCCGCCATGGACGAGCCGGCCCGGCCCGTGAGCATGATGGCCGTGAGCACCGGCCCCAGCTCCCGGATGAGGGACAACGCCACCGCGGAGCCCAGCATCCCTTCGGACCCCACCTTGGCAAGCGCGTAATAGCCCTGCAGCCCCAGCACCATGCCCGTGAACAGGCCGATGAGGGCCACCACGAACACGGACTTCACGCCGATGAAATACACCTGCAGCACCGTGCGCCCCAGCTGGCGGGGCGAAGCAAGCCCGCTTGCGAGCCCGTCGAGCAAAAACAGAAAGACCGCGCCCAGATTGCCCACAGTGGCGATGCCGGCCCTTCCAAGAGCGGGCAGTACAGGCAGGGAGGAATGCGGCGGGGTGGGAGGCATGGTACAATGCATACATGCCGGAAGCCGCAGACGCAGGCGGCTCCCGGCATGATGGTGGTTGTGTGCTACGGCAGGAAGACCACGGCAGAAATGGTGGTGGTCCACATGCCGGCCACCCCTGTGGTGACGCAGGGGTTGGAGATGGAGTCGATGACCTTGCCGCTCATGAGGTACACTTGGCGGCGTTCATCGTACCCGGTTTCAGGATCGAAATCCACGCCCAGGGTGGAGGCCAGCATGGTGGAGGCCAGATCTTCGGCAAAGTCCCCAATTTCCTGCGCATCCATCCCGTAGGCGTGGTGCTCGGAAATGTAGCCGTAATGTTCGTGGCTGGAAGGGAACGCGATGCCGACGGACGAGCCCACCAGACGCCCCTTCTCGTCTGTGGCGTTGCGCGCCATGACGCAGAAGGTGATCTGACCCGGATGCAGTTCTTTGATGCCTTCTTCCGGGCTCAGAATCTTGACGTTGGGCGGCAGGATGCTGGAGACGTAGACCAGATTCAATTTTTCGATGCCGCCTTCTCGCAAAGCCAGCTCGAAGGACTGCAACTTGTTCTTATGACGCCCGATGCCTTTGGTGAAAAAGGCCTTGGTGGGAACGAACGAATGGCTCATGGTTCGCGTCTACCTCTCAAACATGCCGGAACATACCGGTTTAGATGGGTTTTTTGGATCGAAGCAAGGCTTTTTCAATGCCCGCTTGCCTGAGCTTTTCTTTCAGAGCCCTGGTGTCTTCGGGTGAGCCCTCAAAGTGTACCATTACTCTATGCCATGTTTTTCCGTTGTCTTCCACCTTCTGAACGCTGGCTTTCAAATTTAATCCATGCATTTTGGATTTGAAAGCGTCTGCCTTGGCGGCCTCGCTGAAGGCTGCGGCCTGGTAGACATAGGCGTACCGTTGCCCAGGCGGGCCAGTTTCGTCATCGGAAAGAGGTGGTTGCGCCGCCGGAGGAGCCGAAGGCGCCGGTTTTGGAGGGGTTGGTTTGGCTGGCGGCTGTTGCGGGGCAGGCTGGTGTTTGGCCGAGGCCGCAGGGGCAGACGCAGGATTGACGGTGCTGGCCTTGGCCAAATTCTGCACCACTTCCGCCGGCGGCAGATCCTCGTCCTCAAAGGAAGGGTGCATGCCGTCTGCCGTGCCGCCGTTCGCCGCACCGCCGGCCACTTGTTCACTGGGCAGGTGGGGCGAGACATTGCTGCCTTTTTTCAGAGCGTCATAGAACTCCAGCTCTTCGGGCGGCAGCACGCCCTGGTCCGCCAGCACCTTGCTGGCGTTCTGCTCTGCCGGCATGATGCGCGCCAGCTCCGGCACGGCGGTTTCCGGCCGGTAGCCCCGGCCCACCAGTACCCCGAAAATGAACACCCACACCAGCCCCAGCAGCGTCACAGCCACAAAGCCGATGAGCCCGGTGCGGGAAAATTCCAGGGCGTAGCGCTTGCCCCCCGGCGGCGGTGGCACGGGCCTGCCGCCACCAGGGGCAGAGGCGGCGTTTTTTTTCAGGTCAAACTTCATGGCTGCCCTCCTTGCTTACTGGGCAGGGGCGGACGGCATGCGGTCCGGTGCGTGCACGCCCAGCACCTGGAGCCCGTTGCGGATGGCCTGGGCTGTGGCGCGCAACAGGGCGAGCCGAGCCAGGGCCACAGCGGGATCTTCCGCATGCAGCACGGTGTGTTGCGTGTAATGCCGGTGCAGGGCCTGGGCCGTTTCCTGGCACCAGGTGGCCACATGGTGCGGGCTGAAGCCTTCGGCCGCCGTCCAGATGACGTCGGGAAACTGTTCCAGCTTGCGCAGGAGGGTCATGTCTTCGGGAGTGTCCAGGGGAGCCAGGGCCGGCAGATCCACGGCGGCGGTCAGCAGATCCGTGCGGCCGTCTTCCTCGGCCTTGCGCAGCACGGAGCAGACGCGGGCATGCGCATACTGGACGTAAAACACGGGGTTGTCCATGCTCTGGCGCTTGACCACTTCCAGATCGAAATCCAGCTTGGCATCGGACTTGCGGGAAAGAAAGATGAAGCGGGCGGCGTCTGGCCCCACCTCGGCCACCACTTCAGACAGGGTATCGAAGGCGCCGGCCCGGGTGCTCATGGCCACGGGTTCGCCGTCGCGCAACAGCGCCACCAGCTGCACCAGCAGGATCTGGATGGCCGAGACCGGCTTGCCCAGGGCTTGCACCGCGGCGTGCATCCGGGGCACATACCCGTGGTGATCCGCACCCCAGATGTCCACCACCAGATCGAAGCCGCGGGCGTATTTGTCCGCGTGATAGGCGATGTCCGAGGCGAAATAGGTCAGCGATCCATCGGACTTGCGCAGCACGCGGTCCTTGTCGTCACCGAAGGGGGTGGAGCGGAACCACAGCGCGCCGCCGTCTTCGAACAGGTGCCCGGCCTCGCGCAGCAGGGCCAGACCGCGCTCCACGGCGCCGTCGTCCACCAGGGACTGTTCGGAGAACCAAATCTGGTGCTCGCAGCGGAAGTCCTGCAGATCCTTCTTGATGCCGTCCAGGATGTCGTGCATGGCCCGCTGCTGGCAGATGGCCACGGCCTCGTCCTCGGGCATGGACAACAGGCCGGGATGATCCGCGAGGACGTCCGCGGCGATGTCCTTGATGTATTCGCCCTTGTAGCCTTCATCCAGGAAGGGCAGGTCCACGTCGGCGGTTTGCTGGGCGCGGCGATAGACGGACTGGCCGAGCATGCGCATCTGACGGCCTGCATCATTCAGATAGTATTCGGTGGTCACGTCGTAGCCGGCCTTGCGCAGCAGGCGGGCCAGGGAATCCCCCAGGGCGGCGCCACGGCCGTGGCCGATGTGCAGCGGGCCGGTGGGGTTGGCGCTCACGTATTCCACCTGCACCTTCTTGCCCTGGCCCAGGAGTACGGCGCCATAGGCATCGGCCTGGTCCAGAATCTCCAGCACCGTGGCCTGCCAGAAGGCAGGGGTGAAGCGGACGTTCAGGAATCCCGGGCCGGCGATGTCCACAGTCTGGATCTCGTCGGCATCCTTGAGGAGGTGTTCGCGCAGCACCTCGGCGATCTGCCGGGGCGGCTTGCCGGCCTCCTTGGCCAGGAGCATGGCCAAGTTGGCGGCCAGGTCGCCATGGGCCGGGTCGCGAGGAGGCTCAATCTGGGCCTTGGCCGGCCAGGGCCAGCCCTGGGCAGTCACGGCCTCGTGCAGGAGACGATGGAGGAGGAGACGTGCGCGCATGATTCCTCTATACTTTATCTAGAGATGCCCGTCGAGATACCATGCCGCTGCAGCAAGCGCAAGTGGAGGCGATCCGCGTGCGGCAACGATGCAGCATTACAGCGTCAGGGATGCGACGGCGTCGCGTTTGCCAAGGGAATGGATTTCGTAGGATGCAGCGTCAGCCGTGAGGTTGCCTTGCACCAGCTTGGCCAGCACGTTCTTGGGACCAAGCTCCAGGAAGCGGCGGCGGCCGTCATCCCACATGGCCTGCACCAATTCGATCCAGCGCACCGGGGAGACCATCTGCTGCAGCATGGCGGCCTTGATGCCGTCGGCATCCGTAATCTTGCCGCCGGTGACATTGGAGAAGACAGGCAGTTTCGGCGTGTTCCAAGTGCGCTTTTGCATCACGCCGGCCAGTTCCTTGTTGGCCTCGGCCATCAGGGGACTATGGAACGCGCCGGACACGGCCAGCATGAGCAGGCGGCCCTTGCGTTCCTTGGCCAGGGGCGCCAGGGCTTCCACGGCGGCCTTTTCCCCGCTCACCACATACTGGGCCGGGGAGTTGTAATTGGCCACCAGCAGTTCCTTGCCCAGGGACTCCCTGGTGGTGCTGACCATTTCCTCCACAGCTTCCCGCGGCAGCTTGACCACGGCAGCCATGCCGCCCTTGCCGGCGGGGTCGGCTTCGGCCATGAGCCGGCCGCGCAGGGCCACGAGCTCCAGCACATCATCCACGGCCAGGGCCTGGGAGGCGGCCAGGGCGGAGAATTCGCCCAGGCTGTGCCCGGCCACGCAGGGCAGGGGAGACAGGGCCATGAATTTTTCCGCCAGGGAAAGGAAGATGCTCAGGTTGACAACCGTCAAGGCCGGCTGCAAAGAGCGGGTGTCCGCCTGGGCGGTGTCGTCGCCCTCCCAATAGATTTCGCGCAGGGGCAGGCCGCTGATCTTTTCGGCCCGCTTCCACAGGTCCATGATGGCGGCATCGGCGTCGGCCAGGTCGCGGCCCATGCCGGGTTCCTGGGAACCTTGGCCGGGAAAGAGCAGGGCAGTGGCAGGGCTGGTCATGGATGGAGACCTCCGGAGGCGGCGCGCCGTACCCGGGCGCTCCGGCAAGGCCGGATGGCGGGGGGCGCCTTGTTCGATCAATCAGGGAGCGGTGTTTCTAGTGCCTTTCGCTCCGGAATGCAAGACCAGAAAAGGGGATCCACCGCATGTGTGCGCAGTCGTCCGAGTGTACAATCAATGATGTTGCCGCCTTGTTGGCATCCAGGGACTTTGCTGCCGTGCCGGCCGGGCCGGTGCATCAGTATCTTGGCCTGTTGCTGGCCTGGAACCGGCGCATGAACCTGGTGGGCAGCCAGGATTGGCGCACCGTGCTGCTGGATTTGGTGCTGGACAGCTTCCACCTGGCCAGCTTCCTGGAACTATTGGATCTTGACGATCAGGCCGCCGTCCTGGATCTGGGTGCCGGAGCCGGGTTGCCGGGCATTCCCCTGCGCATGGTCTGGACCCGCGGCGTGTATCGCATGGTGGAGGTGCGCCAGAAGCGCCAGGCTTTTTTGGCCCATGCCCTGGGGCAACTGGGACTGCCGCGCACGCATGTGTTTCCCGGCACGGCCGAGGCGGCCCTGGCGCGTTTTGGGCCGGCGCTGGTGGTGAGCCGGGCGTTCAAGCCCTGGCCGGAGGTGCTGGATCTCGTTCAGGACCATGTGCCGGGCCGGGCCGTCCGCACGGTGTTCATGACCAACGAGCCCCCGCCGGCCCAGTGGCCTGCAGGATGGCGGCTGGAGCGCTCGCACCGTTATTGCAGCGGGTTGGTGGGCTTGTCCGAGTCGTCCTCTTCGGAATCATCCTCGCGCTGGCTCTGGATGGTCGCGGCCTCGGCAGACTGAGCACCCGCCCCGCCGGCCAGCATCTCCAGCAGGCCGCCCTTGAAGATGAGGGACGTGGCCAGGGCGTCCGCGGCCTCGCCCAGTTCGATAAGCTGTTCCAACAGATCCAGGACCTTGTACCGTGTGTCTTCGGAACCGTAATCGAAATCCATGCGGGCGTCGCCGGAATCGAGGTAGTCCTTGAGCAAGGCGAGGGCGTCTGCGCGTGTCATGCAAAAACCGTCCAATGCCGAGGCGGCGTAGAATTAAAGAGAAAACCGTTCCACATGGATGCGCCGTGCCGGCATGCCCAGGCCAAGGAGGGACTGCCGGGCCACCAGCATCATGCTTGCGGGACCGCAGATGAAGGCGTGCGGGGGCGGATCCTGCGGCGTGTGCGGCAGGATGGCCAGGGCATCCTTGAGGATGCTCGGCCGCAGCCGGCCGCTGCGTTCTGCCAGATTGGCACTCATGCGCTGGCGGGAAAACACATGGATGACCCGCAGATTTTCAAGCGCCACTTCAAGTTCCCTGAGTTCCTGGGCGTGGAGCACGTCTTCCCTGGTGCGGGTGGACCACACCAGACACAGCGCTCGCGGATCCTGCTCGTGAGCCAGGGTGCGCAGCATGGACAGCATGGGGGTGATGCCCACCCCGCCGGCCACCAGCAGCAGCGGCGAGTTCATGGGGGCAAGGCCGGCATAGCTGAAGCGGCCGTACGGGCCATCCACCAGCACGGTGTCGCCGGGAGCAAGCTGGCCGAGTCTGGACGTGAAATCCCCGCAGCAGCGGATGGTGAAGGACAGCCGGGGCAGGGAGTCCGGCGCAGAGGCGATGGTGAAGGGGTGCTCCTCCGCCGGGACCGCCTTGGATTCCGGCAGCAGAAACACGAACTGCCCGGGTGTGAATTGCAGTCCCCGCGCGCCGGGCTGCGGTGCCAAGATCAGCTCCACGGCGTCCGGGAATTCGGGGCTGGGCGGCCGCACTGCCTGCACCACATGCGGCGTCCGCGCAAAGCCGAACCGCTTGAGCAGCCGCGTGCGCAGGGCCAGCACCACCAGGAACGCCAGGCCCAGCAGCGCCATGACGATGCCGGGGAAGCGGCGGTAGTCCTCGGAGACGCTCAGCACGTGCACGAAGGCGCCAAAGAGCAGAGGCCAGGCCGCCAGACGGTGCCCCAGTTGCCACCAGTGGTACGGCAGTTCCACAAAACGGCGGAACCGGGCCAGGACGGCAGAGATCCACAGCCCGGCCAGCACCAGGGAGCCCAGCACCAGGGGCCAGGCGCTCCAGGCCAGTTCCTGGGCAAACGGCCGGTAAAAATGCAGAAACATGGGGTGCAGGGTGATCAGGACAAGGATGCCCACGGCCAGCAGCCGATGCACGCGATAGACCAGATCCAGGCCGAAAAGCGCGTCCATCCACCGGCTGCGCGCCCCCAGCAGGGCCTGCACCAGCAGCAGCACCAGGGCCGCGCCGCCGCAGCCCTTGCCGATGGCGGTGGTCCAATCCAGGGCTTCCCCGTAGGCGTTGAGTGCTTCCCAGCGGATCCAGAACGGCCGCGCAGCGGCCATCCCTGCCAAGCCCGCCGTGGCCAGCCAGAACAGGCCCAGCAGGGCCCCGCGCTCAAAGGCGGGCAGCATGCGCTGACGCAGGGTGAATTCGCGCATCAGCGGCACCCCCGTTGCCCTTCCGGGCGGGGACCATGGGGGCGCATGGTCTCCAGAATCATCTGTCCCAGCGGCAGCTTGGCCAGCAGGATAATGATGTCTGGCAGGGTGGAATGCAGGATGATGGTAAGAACACTTGCCGGCCAGGTCATGGCGTGCAGGGAAAAATAGGCCATGCCCAGGGTGCCGAGGATCACCGTCAGCACGTTAAGCACACAGGCAAAGCCCACCCCGCGGGGATGCAGAAACAGCAACGGCAGCAGCAGGCAGTTGATCAGCCCCGCGCCGGTGGCCCACCAGTGGAAATAGCTCTCCACCACGGGATGGATGCGCAGATGCAGCAACAGCCCCCCCAGGGAGAGGCAGAAATGCGCGGCCACCAGAAACACGGCCAGCCGCGGCGGACGGGGATAGCGGAAGGTGTCTGTCATGCACGATTCCTGCATCATTAAGAAAACATTTGCTTCTTTACGTTGAATGTCGATGCGATGGCAAGTGAAATTCATCACCAGATGGCGGGGGCGCAATGGCTTGTGTTTTCCCAGGGGCTGACCTATGTCTGCACCCACGTGTCTGCCGTTGCGTTCATGCTTTTTCCCTGGAGTGTCTGGAATGTCCGCGCCGTGGAATGCCGTCGCCCCGGAGCAGCCTGCCCGTCAGGAGCTCAAGCTGTTCCTGTTTGTTCTCGGGTTTACCTATGCGTTGGCCCTTGCCGTCCACATGCACGAGATCTACGGCTGGCAGAACCCCGCCCTGGTGGTGGACGGCGAGTTTATCCAGGGCACACACGACTCCTACCACTGGCTGGCCGGAGCCAAGGGCGTGGGCGAGGCTGTCGGCACCCCCCTGGCCGTGATGGCGGCCGGTTTTGCCAGCCTCACGGGCATGCCGCTGGGTCTGGCCGGGTTCGTCATCCCGCCCTTGTTCGCAGGACTGGTGGGGCTGGTCATGGCGGTGTGGTGCCGGGTGCTGGGCTGGAAGGAAGGCGCGGCCGCGGGCGGGCTGGTGGCCGGCCTGCTGACCGTGCTGTCGCCGGGATTCTATTTCCGGTCCCGGTTGGGATATTATGATACGGACATGGTCACCCTGCTGTTCCCGTTGCTGTTCACCCTGGGGTTGGCCATGGCCATGGGGCGATGGATCCGCCCCTCCTGGCGACACCGCGAGCCGCTGCAGGAAGAGCCGCCCCAGACCATTGCCCGCGTTCTGGCGTGGCTGGTTCTCCTGGGATTGCTGGCGCGGTTCGGCGCGGTGTGGCACGGGCACATTCTTACGTTTGTGAAGGTGTTGTGCGGATTTTCCGTGTGCTGGGGGCTGGCGGCGGGCCGCCCGGGTGCGCGGGGCCGGCTGATGCTGGGGTTGGCCGTGTTCATGGCCAGCGCCCTGGTGGGCTGGCCGGGGTTGGCCTGTTCCTTGGCGCTGTGGGCGCTGGCCTGGAAAAAGCCGGAGATGGTCTCGCAATGGGCGCGCGCGCCCTGGCCGGGGCTCGCGGCGCTGGTGCTGCTGGCCGTGCTGGGCGGCGTGGCGCAGACGACGCTGCAGTCCGCTACCGAGCTGCTGGGCGCCTATCTCAAACCCGCGGCGGATGTGACCGGTTCCGTCAACACCACCGGCGTGATCTATCCCGGCATCGGGCAGAGCGTCATCGAGGTGCAAAACATTGCCCTGGAGCGGGTCCTGGAGCGGTTCCACACCTCCTGGCTGGTGGCAGCGACGGGGCTGCTGTGTTTTCTCGGGGTGTTGGTGCTGCGTCCCGTGGCCTTGCCCTTGGCAATTTTTCTGGTCATGGGGCTGGCCTCGGTCAAGCTGGGCTCCCGACTCACCATGTTCGGCGGCGCGCCCATGGCCATTGGGCTGGGGATGGCCGTGGGCTGGGCCGGAGTGGCCCTGTTCCGCAGCGGTCCCGGTGCCGGCTACAAGCGGTTTCTGCTGAGCTGTGCGGCCACGGTGGTGCTCGGCTGGCCGCTGGTGTCCTTCTATATCAGCCTTCCCCCCACGCCGGTGCTCTCACGGCAGCACTGCATGGCGCTGCAGTCGCTCAAGACCTCGCCACCGGAAAGCAAGGTGTGGACCTGGTGGGACTGGGGCTACCCCACGCATTATTACGCCGAACGCATTTCCTTTGCGGATGGCGGCCGCCACTACGGGCACCATATCTTTCCCCTGGGGCTAGTGCTGACCACGCCCAACCCCCGGCTTTCGGCGCAGCTCATCAAGTACAGCGCCCAGTGGAACGACGAGCCCTGGAAGGCCTGGGACGCCATGCCCCGCAACGAGATGCTGGCCCTGCTGCAAGGCCTGGGCAACGCCACGCAGCCGCTGCCGCCGTTTGCCGCGCCGCGCTATGTGGTGGCCACCTTCGAGAATATCCGCCTGGCGCCGTGGATCACCTATTATGGCACCTGGGACATGACGACCCAGCAGGGCCTCCATGGCCGGCTGCTGGAGATCCGGGACGCCTTCCGCATCAATTATGAAAAGGGCGAAGTGCAGTTCACCCAGCGCGAGGGCGTCTTGCCCGTGGCGTCCATCGATGTGCTGGACCGCAAGGAACGGCGTTCCGACGTGTTCCCCCGCAATCAAGGCCCGCATCTGGTGGTCCACATGGCCGCGCAGAAGTACTATCTGCTGGATGACCAGATCTATAACAGCATGATGGTGCAGCTGCTGCTGGAAGATCCGAAAAAGCCCCGCTTCGGCGACTACTTTTCCCTGGTGTACGACGATTTTCCCGACGTGCGCGTGTTCGAGGTGCGCTGATCATTCGTGATGATACGGCATGCCCCTGAGGATGGTCATGGCCCGGTAGATCTGCTCCAGCAGCACTACCCGGGCCAGTTCGTGTGGCAGGGTCATGGATCCCAGGGAAATCGTCTCCCTGGCGACGGCCTTCACCGCCGGAGCCAGCCCCCAGGCGCCGCCCACCACAAAGCAGGGCCGTGCGCCGGGATCGTCCAGCAGGCGGGCCAGGGTGCGGGCAAAGGCCTCGGAGGGGAGACTGCGGCCGCGCTCGTCCAGCACCAGCACCCAGTCCCTGGGCTCCAGCAGCCCCAGCAGCCGTTCACCCTCGGCCTGCATGCGTTTTTCCGGGGGCAGGGCGGCGGCGCCATCGGGGGCGAATTTTTCTTCAAAGGGAACAAAGCGGGCAATGCGTTTGCCGTAGTCATCCGCAGCCTGCTTCCACCAGTCGGCCTTGAACCTGCCCACGCTGAGCAGTCGAATCATGCGCATGGTCGCCAACATCCTTATGGACGAGTCAAAATCCTTGAACCAGACCCAGGCCGTTGCGGCATTGCGCCGGGGAGACCTGGTGATCTATCCCACAGAGACCTTCTACGCCCTGGGCTGCGACGCCCGCAACCCCGCGGCCGTGGCCCGGCTGCTGGCGGTGAAGGGACGCGAACCGGGCAAGCCCCTGCCCCTGGTGGCCGGCGAGGCCGCACAACTGGTGGGAATTGCAGCGGATGTATCCAGTCATCTTTCTGAAATAATTGAACAATGCTGGCCAGGACCCCTGACCTTGTGCCTGCCTGCCGCCCCCGGGCTGCCGGTCGGGGTCGTCTCCGAGGCCGGAGAAATCGCCGTGCGCGTGCCCGGCCATGCCGGAGCGCGAGGGCTGGCCCTGGCCCTGGGAGGGCCGCTGGTCTCCACCAGCGCCAACCTGGCCGGGGAGCCGCCTGCCAGTTGCAGGGCCAAACTCTCGCCGGCGGTGGTGTGCCGAACCGCCGGTGTGCTGGAGGATGAGACGCCTCCCGGCGGCGGAGCGCCTTCGACCATTGTGCGAATATTTGATGACAACACCTTTGAATGCTTGAGAAAAGGGGCCGTCACCTGCACCAAGCTCGAAGCCCTGGGCTTGAGCCTGCGCCGGGTTGGTCAAAAATTTTGAATGCCCTGCGGCGGGCCTGGGGGAGGGGTTCAAGGATTTTTACCTCATTTGATCCCCTGCCAGGGGCGTGATGCGGGGTCTTTTTCACAACATGCTGATTATACATGGTAATTTCAAAAAGAAAGATTTTTTTCGCACTTGGCACGACTCCTGCTATACTCAAGTCACCTTCCGACTATTGCTTTTGCCGAATCCGGCGCTGAGGGATGGCGACCCACAGCGCCGGATTCGTGTTTTCTGCCTCCACCGCCTCCTGATCCGAACGACCTTCCGTCATTCCCCGAATTTCAGCTCGGGGATTTTTTCGTTTCTTGCCTTTGTGACGATTTGGTGACAAATCCGCCAGACTCGGATTCTGCACCCGCATCGCACGGAGGCCTTCACGATGATTGCGACAATGTTTGCAGATGGTTCCCCTGAGATGGTTGCGCGGCTCGTCATTGCCGCCACCCTGGGAGGCATCATTGGCTGGGAGCGGGAATCCCATGGCCAGGCCGCCGGCCTGCGCACCAACATGATTGTGGCGCTGGGCGGTTGCCTGATGATGCAGCTTTCCTTGCACATGGAGGAGATGTTCCGCCCGCTGACCGCCACCGGGGCCGTGCGTCTGGATCCCGGCCGCATCGCCTCGTATGCCATCGCCAGCATGGGGTTTCTGGGGGCCGGGGCCATCATCAAGGGCAAGGGATCCGTTCGGGGGCTGACCACCGCCGCCGGCCTGTGGCTGGTGGCAGGCCTGGGGCTGGCTGTGGGGGCAGGATTCATCGTGCCGGCCATCGCCACCACCGTGCTGTCCATGCTGGTGCTGTTTTCGGTGTTCTTCGTCAGCAAGCGCATCAATCAAGACATCTACACCAGCCTGACCCTGGTGCTCTCGTGTGAGCATGCCCGCCTGAGCCGCATCAAGGAGAAGCTGGAGGCCATCCCGTCGTTGAAGGTGCTCACCGTCAACTACCGGCAGAATCTTGTGGAGGGCATCGTGACGTACCGACTTCGCTTGCGCTGTCGCGCCAGTGTGGCGCGGGGTCAGGTGGTGCGGGAGTTGCTCACGCTGCCGGGGCTGCAGCAACTGGCCTGGGAAGAGAGTGAGGTGCCTTGAGCTGCCATCAAGGCGTGGCAGACCATCTGCACGGTCACGGCGTCCATGCACCGGGCCTGGGGGCAGTGCAGGTCCCGCGTGGTCCGGGTGCAGGGGCGGCAGGGGGTGTCTGCCGTCAGATGCATCAGGCCCGGCGGTCCCCATTGGTGTTCGCTGGTGGGGCCAAAGATGGCCACGCCCGGCACGCCCAGCAGTCCCGCCAGATGCATGGGGCCGGAATCGTTCCCCACCACGGCCCGGCAGCCGCGCAACAGGGACGCCAGCTCTGGCAGCGCGTCCGGTGTGTGCGCCAGAAAGCCGGGAACGCTCCAGCCCTGTTCCAGCTCGTTTGGACCGAGGATGAACGCCACGGCCTCGCCGGCCTGCTGCAGTGCCTGGGCCAGGGCGATGAACCGGTCTCGCGGCCAGCATTTCCGGGGGTGGCCGGATCCCGGGAAGAGCAGCACCGTCGCATCGGGGCTCGGGCTCCATGGGCCGAACAGGCGGCGGAATTCGGCCATGGCATCCTCTTTGACGACGAGGCCATGCCGGGCCAGGGCTGCCGCCACGACCGCGGCTGGCGGGGCTTGCCCGTCCAGCATGGGCACGAACAGCACCCGCGGATCTGCAGCCAGGGCCGGGGGCAGGGGGTTGCGGTCCAGGCCGAACCAGACAAGCCGGGCTTCGGCCAGCGGATCGGGGAGGGCGGTTGCGCCGTAACAGGCAGCCACAGCCGCGCGCAGGGGGGCATCGGCCGGCTTCACCCCCAGCGGTGCCACAAAGGGGAAGTAGCCCGGTTTTCCGGCCCAGTACACCGGCGATCCTCCCTGCCGCACCACGGCCAGCATGCCGGCCCAGGCCAGCAGAAAATCGCCCAACGCGCCCTGGTGGATCAAAATGATCTTGCGTCCGTCCATGCCCTCCAGTACCCAAGAGAAGGCAGCGAGACAACCCGGCCCAGCGCAGCGTCTGGGCAGCAGGAGGGCGACATGACACAGCAATTCAGGAATCCCACCCCCACGGTGGATGTGGTGATTTACGATCCCGCCCGCGGCGTGCTGCTCATTGAGCGCAAAAATCCTCCTCCTGGCTGGGCCTTGCCCGGCGGCTTTGTGGACGAAGGCGAAACCGTGGAAGCCGCCGCCATCCGCGAAGCCAGGGAGGAAACCGGCCTGGACGTGGTGCTTACCGGGCTGCTGGGCGTATATTCGGATCCGGCCCGGGACCCGCGCAAGCACACCATGAGCACGGTGTTCATCGGTCAGGCTGTGGACCCGGGGGCCTTTGCCGCCGGGGACGATGCCGGCGCCGCCCGCTTCTTCCCCCTGGGCGCCTGGCCGGAAGTCGTGGCCTTTGACCATCGGCAGATTCTGGAAGACTTCCGGGCCCTGCTGCGCCGGTACAACCCCGGGATATAGGCGACGGGAGAGAGGGGGCGGGGCCGTCACATTCTTCATATTGCGAGCCACATGGAGAAACTCCTTGCGGTATTGCCCCCGGCATGTCAGATGATACCGAAACGCGCACCGTGTGGTTGACGTGGTGGCGGCGACGGGTGCGGCCTTCCCCGCGACGGCCACCACAGGCGTTCTTGTGGAGGGACGCATGCCGATACGGCCTTTGGTTCTGTTCGTGGCATCCGAAATCTACCCGTTTTCCAAAACAGGTGGACTCGGTGACGTGCTGGGAGCCCTGCCGCTGACGTTGCACCGGCTGGGTGTGAATGTGGCGGTGGTGACGCCGCTGTACGGCCGTTTGAAAACAGCCGACATTCCCCTGCACCTCATGTATTCGGATTGTCACGTGGGCTACCCGTGGTCGCCCACTACCTGCGATGTCTACCTGGCGGACTTCCACGGCATGCCCGTGTATTTTATCCACCGGGAAGAATTCTTCGACCGTCGCTTCTACTACAATACGTACAAGGGCGATTATTTCGACAATTGCGAACGCTTCATCTTCTTCTGCCGCGCCACCATGGAACTGGCCTGCCTGCTGGCGCATCCGCCGGCCGTCATCCATGTGCATGACTGGCAATCCGGCCTCATTCCGGCGTACCTGCACTTCTGGCGGCAGACCGGGGAGTGGTGGAAGCAGACCAAAAGCGTGACGACCATCCATAACCTGGCCTTCCAGGGCCGCTTCTCCTCCCGCCTGTTCGAGGGCTGCGGCCTGCCCCCGGAATCCTGGGGAATGAACGGCGTGGAGTTCTGGGGCGACCTGAACATGCTCAAGGCCGGCATCGCCTACTCGGATATGGTGACCACCGTGAGTCCCAGCTATGCCGAGGAAATCCTTTCCCCGGCCTTCGGCTGCGGACTGGAGGGCATCCTGTCCAGCCGGCGGGATCATCTGACGGGCATTCTCAACGGTGCGGATTACGAGGTCTGGAATCCCAGTCAGGACAAATACCTTCCCGCCACCTACAGCGCCGACGACATCGCCGGCAAATACGCATGCAAGAAGGCCCTCATCGAGGAATTGTGTCTTTCTCCCGAGCTGATGGATCGTCCCATCCTGGGCTTTATCGGCCGGCTGCGGGGGCAGAAGGGCATTGATCTGCTCATCAACATCCTTCCCGAGCTCATGCGCCTCAATGTGGGCGTGGTGGTACTGGGCGAGGGCAAGCTGGAATACGAACAGCACATTTTGGGGATGATGGAGGATCATCTGGGAAGACTCGCCGCCCGGGTGAGCTACACCGAAGATCTGGCCCACCGCATCCAGGCCGGATCCGACATCTTCCTTATGCCCTCGCGCTACGAGCCCTGCGGCCTGACCCAGATGTACGCCCTGCGTTACGGCACCCCGCCCGTGGCCACGGCCGTGGGCGGCCTGCGAGACACCATCACCCCCTGGCCGCATCCCCAGGCCACGGGGTTCACCTTCCCCATTCCGCAACCGGCCAGCTTCCTGGACGCCGTGCGTCAGGCAGTGGCCCTATGGGAAGACAAGGACCAGTGGGCTGCCCTGCGCGACCGGGCCATGCGGCAGGATTTTTCCTGGACCCGTTCCGCCATGCAATACATGGACGTCTACCGCACGCTCGGCGCGGCACTGTAACCTGCGTTTCCGGAACGTCCCGGGCAGCGGGAGCGCCGCCCTTGCGCGTTGGCGCGCGTTGGCGGGCGTTGCTGCTTTCCTGTTTCCCGAAGAACGTTGAGAGGTTGTTTTATGGAATTGATTACGCATCCCACCCCCATTGAGCCGTTCGACCTGTATCTCTTTGGTCGCGGGGAGCACTGGGATATTTATCGCATCCTGGGAGCACATCCGCACGAGCAGGAAGGGCTGGCAGGCTACCGCTTTGCCGTCTGGGCGCCCAGCGCCAAGGAAGTGCATCTGGTGTGCGAATCCAACGACTGGCGCTGGGGCGAATTGCCGCTGTTCCCCGTGGGCGTGTCCGGCATCTGGGCCGCCTTTGTACCGGGCATGCCAAAAGGCGTGCTGTATAAATATGGCATTCTCCAGACCAGCGACCGCATCATCTACAAAACGGACCCGTACGGCCAGTGCACCGAGCTCCGGCCCGGTGTGGCCTGCAAAACCTGGACGCTGGAAGGCTACGCCTGGCAGGACGATGCCTGGATGCAGCGCCGTCAGGAGGCCGGGCTGCTCCTGGACAAGCCCATGAGCGTGTACGAGGTGCATGCCGGTTCCTGGCGCAAGCACGAAAACGCCCCGGGCCGCGGCTTTTATTCCTACCGGGAACTGGCGGACACGCTGGTGCCCTATGTCAAGGAAATGGGCTTCACCCACATCCAGTTCATGCCCCTGGCCGAACATCCCCTGGATGAAAGCTGGGGCTACCAGACCTCCCACCACTACGCCCCCACTTCCCGCTTCGGCGAGCCGGACGACCTGCGTCATCTCATCGATCGCTGCCATCAGGAGGGCATCGGGGTGCTGCTGGACTGGGTGCCCGGCCATTTTCCCAAGGATGAATGGTGCCTGGGGCGTTTTGACGGCGAGGCCTGCTACGAGCACGCCGACCCCCGCCAGGGCGAACACCCGGACTGGGGCACGTACATCTTCAATTACGGCCGGCATGAGGTCCGCAACTTCCTCCTGGCCAACGCCTTGTACTGGCTCAAGGAATTCCACATCGACGGCATCCGCATCGATGCCGTGGCCAGCATGCTGTACCTGGACTACTCCCGCAAGGACGGTGAGTGGATTCCCAACATCTACGGCGGCAACGAAAACCTGGAAGCCATCGACTTCCTGAAAGAACTCAACCGGGTGGTGCACGAGCAGTTCCCCGGCGTCATCACCGTGGCCGAGGAAAGCACGGCCTGGCCGGGGGTGTCGCGCCCGCTGTACACCGGCGGCCTGGGGTTCACCTTCAAGTGGAACATGGGCTGGATGCACGATACCTTGCTGTATTTCTCCAAGGAGTCCGTGCATCGGCAGTTCCATCACAACAATCTCACCTTCTCCATGCTGTACGCCTTTTCGGAAAACTTCGTGCTGCCGCTTTCTCACGATGAGGTGGTGCACGGCAAAAAGGCGCTCCTGGCCAAGATGCCCGGAGACATGTGGCAGCAGTTCGCCAATGCCCGGGCCATGCTCTCGTACGTGTACGCGCATCCGGGCAAGAAGCTGCTGTTCATGGGCTCGGAGATTGGCCAGTGGAACGAGTGGGATGCCGGCAAGGAACTTGACTGGATGCTGCTGGAGTACCCCACGCACCAGGGGCTGCAGCGCACCGTCAAGGAACTTAATCGGATGCACTGCGAAGAGCCGGCCATGCACCGCCATGACCACGACTGGGGCGGCTTCGAGTGGGTGGATCTTTCCGATTACACGTCGTCCGTGCTCAGTTTTCTGCGCAAGGCGCCCTGCACCTGGCAGAACGAGAAGCAGTGCGCCGCCGGCCGGCCGCTGTTGTGGGTCTTCAACTTCACGCCCGTGGTGCGCACCAATTACGCCATCGGCTGCCCGTATCCTGGTGTCTGGAAGGAATTGTTCAACTCCGACAGCCACTACTACGGGGGCTCCAATGTGGGCAACGACGGCGGCGTGATGGCCCACAAGGCCGACCTGGGCACCTGGCCCTATTACCTGGAACTGACCCTGCCCCCCCTGGCGGCCATGGCCTTTGCGCCGGAGCGCTGGCAGCCGCAGGAGTAGGGGAGAGAAACGATATTGCGAGGGGGGAAATCTTTTGAAAAAAGGTTTCCCCTCTCTTGCGTTCCCCTTCCAAAACGTTGGGAGTATCCCGTAACCCTGGCAAAAGTCTTTGGAAAGAGGGCTCGGGGGAAGAACCTTTCTTCAGAAAGGGTTTCCCCCGAGAGCTCTTTTCAAGGAAACNAAAAGTCTTTGGAAAGAGGGCTCGGGGGAAGAACCTTTCTTCAGAAAGGGTTTCCCCCGATAACTCTTTTCAAAAACAACACGCCCTAGGCCCAGGCCTTGTGCCGGACCTCGAAGAGTCCCACGCGGGAGGCGAAGTCCTGCTGCGAGCCGAAAAGGTACGCCACATCACCGGCCTGGAGTCGGAATGCGCCGTCGGGATTGGCGAAGAGTTCCTCCCCGCGCTGCACGGCCACCACGGTCAGGCCATGGCGCTTGCGCAGGCCGGATTCCTCCAGGGTCTGCCCGTCCAGCACGGCCCCTTCCTCCACCGTCAGGCCGCTGACCTCGAATCCAGAAAAGGCATTATCCAGGGTGTGCAAGGGGTTGTGCACGGGCTGACCGCGACGCAGCAGCTCGTAGCCCTCCTGGCGCACTTCCCGGGCATAGCGTTCGATGGTCACATGGGGAACCAGATAGGCGCGCAGCACCCGGGCGAACACCTCGATGGACGTCTCGAACTCCTCGGCCACCACGTCATCCGCGCCCATGTGCCGCAGGGGATCCACCTCGGCCACGTAGCGCGTGCGCACCACCAGGCGGATGGCGGGATTCAGGGACTTGGCCACCTGCGTCACCCGGCGGGCGGAGAGGGGATCCGCCACCACCACGGCCAGCACCTTGGCCTGCTCCACACCCAGGTGCTTGAGCACCTCGGGCAGGCCGGCATCGCCATGGCTGATGGGTTCGCCCTTGGTTCGTTCCGTGCGCACCGTGTCTGGATTCATCTCCACAATGCAGTAGGCGATGTTGGAGGACTTGGCCGCCTGGGCCAGTTGCCGGCCGCCCAGGCCAAAGCCCACGATGATGAGGTGATCCTTGAGGGTGGAGCGCGGTTCTTCCTGGACCATGGACCGTTCCCGCCAGGCCCCCAGGCCGGGCAGCTCGCTCACCCAGCGCGACACCCGGTGCGAACCGGCGATGCAGAACGGCGCCGCCAGCATGGTCAGGATGCTGATGGCCAGGAAAAGCTGATAATTTTCTGGCGTCAGCAGGCCGGCATCCGACCCCACCTTGGCCAGCACGAAGGAAAATTCCCCCACCTGCGAAAGGCCCATCCCCACCAGCACGGCGATGCGCAGCGGGTACCCCAGCACCACCGTGGCCCCGCCGGCCACCACGGCCTTGCACAGCAGCACTGCCGCCGCCGCCCCCAGCACCAGGGGCAGATTGTTCACCATGAACTGCACATCCAGCAGCATGCCGATGGAGACGAAGAACAGGCTGGTGAACACGTCCCGGAACGGGTGCACCCCTTCCAGGGCCGAGAGGGCGTAATCCGTCTGGGCAATGATGAGCCCGGCCAGGAAGGCCCCCAGGGAGATGGAGAGCCCCACCCAGGCTGTGAACATGGCGATGGCCAGGCACAGGACCAGCACGCTGAGCAGGAACAACTCCCGGCTGCGGGTGCGCAACACGGCCAGCAGCAGCCGTGGCACCACAAATTTGGCCAGGAACCAGACGACAACGATTACCCCCACCGCCTTGGCCCCCAGCAGCATCATTGAGCGGCCAAGATCCGGCGAGTCCGACCCCAGAAACGGCGTCAGCAACATCATGGGCGCGACGATGATATCCTGGAAAATCAACACCGCCAGCATGATGCGGCCGTGCGGCGCCGCCAACTCCGAGCGCTCCTGCAGCAGCTTGATGACGATGGCCGTGGAGGACAATGCCACCAGAAAGCCGGCCAGGATGGCCGGCCCGGTGTCGAATCCCTGGGTCAGTCCCAGCTCGAAAATCAGGGCGATGGTGAACAGCACCTGCAGCCCGCCGCCGATGAGCACAGGCTTTTTCAAGGCCTTGAGCTCGCCCAGGGAGAGTTCCAGGCCGATGGTGAACATGAGCAGAATGACGCCGAGTTCGGCAATGGACTCGACGGCATGCGGATCGTCCACCACGCCGAACCCGCCGGGCCCCACCAGCACGCCGGTGATGAGCACGCCCACAATGGCCGGGAGCTTCACGCGGAAACACAAAAAAATCGCAATGATGCAGAAACCAAACACAATGATGAGTTCCGGCAGCAACGGAATGTGCGGCACGTTTCCTCCGGGAATCTAAAATTTCCTCATTTGACTGGATACACGCCTGTATATGTGGTGCACTGGCGTGGTGTCAAAAGAACTTCTGCACCTGATTCACGAGGTGCCGCGTGCGGTCCTGTCGTCTTTCTTGATGGGCTGCGTGCTGCAGGTGCGCCTCCTGCACATGCCCTGGAGAATTTCTGCTTGGCGCGCTGTTCGTCAGCGCGGGAGGGGTGATTTTGGCGGCCACGGTGGTCACCGCGGCGGTACCGGCTGTGCGGGTGCTGGCGCATCCTTTCCGTCAATGGAGGCAGGGGAGAGGGGGCGAAGGGGTGGCCGGCACCTGCCATGTGAACTGCTGAGTGCCGGCCACCTTTCTTTATGTTCCCGCTTCGTTCTTCAGCACACGCCTTTGCCTTCGGGCAGATGGTAGCCCAGGATGGCTTCCAGCACGTTGCGGTTCTGAACATCCTGGCGGGTGCAGCTTTGCAGCAGTTCTTCGAAATAGGCGATGGTCTTGCGCAGGCCTTCTTCCAGTTGCACCAGGGGTTCCCAGCCCAGCTGTTCCCGGGCCAGGGCAATATCCGGCTGGCGGCGGCGCGGGTCGTCCGAGGGCAGGGGCTTGTAAACGATCTTGGACTTGGATCCCGTCAGCTCCAGCACCTTTTCCGCGATTTCCTTGATGGTGTATTCGCCGGGGTTGCCCAGGTTCACCGGGCCGGTGAAGTCGTCCGCCGAATGCATGAGCCGCACGAAGCCGTTGATCATGTCGTCCACATAACAGAAGGACCGCGTCTGGCTGCCGTCGCCATACACGGTAATATCCTTGCCCAGCAGGGCCTGGATGATGAAGTTGGAGACCACGCGGCCGTCGTTGGGGTGCATGCGCGGGCCGTAGGTATTGAAGATGCGGGCCACCTTGATTTGCAGCTTGTGCTGGCGCCAGTAATCGAAGAAGAGCGTCTCGGCGCAGCGTTTGCCTTCGTCGTAGCAGGAGCGCACGCCGATGGGATTCACGTCCCCGCGGTAGGATTCCGGCTGCGGGTGGATGGCGGGGTCGCCGTACACTTCGGAGGTGGACGCCTGCATGATCCTGGCCTTCAGGCGCTTGGCCAGGCCCAGCATATTGATGGAGCCATGCACGCACACCTTGGTGGTCTGCACGGGATCGGACTGATAGTGGATGGGCGAGGCCGGACAGGCGAGGTTGTAGATCTCGTCCACTTCCAGGTACAGGGGGAAGGTGATGTCGTGGCGGATGATTTCGAAGTCCGGATTGTCGATCAAATGTTCGATGCTGCGTTTGGACCCGGTGTAGAAGTTGTCCACGCAGAGGACTTCGCAGCCGGCATTCAGCAGCACATCGCACAAATGCGAGCCGAGAAAGCCGGCGCCGCCCGTCACCAGAACCCGTTTTTTCAGATGCATGCCTTGCTCCTTGCGCAGTATTGCATTGTGCCCGCGTGATGTACACCAAAGGTATGCGGATGTCATCCTGACCCGGGCCACCCCCTCCTGATCCGGGCATGGTGCGCCGCCACAGGTTACGCTCTGTTCATATCCCCCTGCAGCCGCTTGCGCCCGCAGGCGAATGTTGTATAGTCTTGCAGCAATTGAATGCTGCGCATTCTGAACCACTTGCCCCTCAAGGAGCCTGCCCATGCGCATCCTCGTCGTGGAAGACGACATGGAAGCCGCGGCCTATATGGCCAAGGGCCTCAAGGAAAGCGGCTACACCGTGGACCACGCTGCCGATGGCAAAGACGGCCTGTTCAAGGCCGCCAGCGAGAACTACGACGCCATTGTCATGGACCGCATGCTGCCCGGCGTGGACGGCCTGACCATCCTGCGCACCCTGCGTTCCGCCGGCAACATGACGCCGGTGCTCATCCTCTCTGCCCTGGGCGAGGTGGACGACCGCGTGACCGGCCTGAAGGCCGGCGGCGACGACTACCTCACCAAGCCGTATGCCTTTTCCGAACTGCTGGCCCGTCTGGAAGCCCTGCTGCGTCGCGGGCAGGACGGCGCAGCGGTGACGCGTCTGAAGGTGGCAGACATGGAAATGGACCTCATTGCCCGCAAGGTTTCCCGCGGCGGCAAGGTGGTGGAGCTGCAGCCCAAGGAATTTTCCCTGCTGGAATACCTCATGCGCCACGCCGGGCATGTGGTGACCCGGACCATGCTGCTGGAAAATGTCTGGGACTATGCCTTTGATCCGCAAACCAACGTCATTGATGTGCACATCTCCCGGCTGCGCCAGAAAATCGACAAGGGATTCCAGAAGCCCCTGCTGCACACTGTGCGCGGCGTGGGGTACACGGTGCGCGAGCCGGCAGAATAATTCCTGTCGCGTGCCAATGCCGGGAAGGCGTCTTTACGAGCTGTCCCGGCAGCGGTATGATGATCCCCTGCGCCCCCGTTGCCACGCTGTGTTCAGCGCTGTTTGCTCAAGAACCTCTCCAGGCATTCCACCACCCCCGTGATTCCCGCCAGCCTGCTCCGTTCCTCCACCTTCCGCCTGGCCATGCTCTTTTTGTGCGTGTTCGGGGCGTCTGCGTTGCTGTTGTTGTATTTCATTTACTGGACCACGGCCGGCTTCATGGAGCGGCAGACCGTGGCCACCATCACCGCCGAGATCCAGGGTCTCCGGGACCGCTACGAACTGCTGGGGCTGGCCGGGCTCATCCAGGTCATCAACGAGCGCATTTCGGACAAGGAAAATCGGGACTCGCTGTACCTGCTGGCCAAGCCGGACTATTCCCCCCTGGCCGGCAACCTGGACCAGTGGCCCGAGGTGGAGCTGTCCGAATCGGGCTGGCTCACCTTCACCCTGGCTGCGCCGCGCCGCCGCCAGGAAATGGCCATGGCCCGCCATTTTCTGCTTACCGGCAACTTCCATCTGCTGGTGGGACGCAACATCTCGGAAAAGACGGACATCCAGCGCCGCATCATCAAGTCCCTGTTTTACGGGCTGGCCCTGGCCGTGGTGCTGGGCCTGGCCGGCGGGGTGTTCATGAGCCGCAAGATGCTCCGGCGGCTGGACGTCATCAACAAAACCAGTCTGGAGATCATGGCCGGCAACTTCTCCAGGCGTATCCCGGTCAAGGGCACGGGCGACGAGTTTGATCAGCTCATCGCCAATCTGAATGAAATGCTGGACCAGAATGAACGGCTCATGGGCGGCGTGCGCCAGGTGAGCGACAATATCGCCCACGACCTGCGCAGCCCCCTGACCCGCATGCGCAACCGGCTGGAACTGGCCCTCATGGAGACCAGCAACCTGACCCTGTGCCAGGAGGCCCTGGCCCGGACCGTGGAAGAGACGGACGAAATCATCCAGACTTTCAACGCCCTGCTGCAGATCGCCCAGGCCGAGTCCGGCGCAAAACGTGGCGACATGACCCGGCTGGACCTGACCGCCATCGCCCGGGACATCGGCGAACTGTACGAACCCTCGGCCGAGGAAAAGGATCTGGCCATGACCATGGAGCTGGACCACGGCGCCACGGTCATGGGCAATCGGCACCTGCTCTCCCAGGCCATGGCCAATCTGCTGGACAACGCCATCAAGTACACTCCTGCCGGCGGACGGGTGCTCCTGCGCATCCGCAACACGCCCCAGGGACCGGAATGCACCGTGGCGGACACCGGGCCGGGCATTCCACCCGAGGCCCGGGACAAGGTGCTGGAACGCTTCTTCCGTCTGGAATCCTCCCGCTCCGCCCCGGGCAGCGGCCTGGGCCTCTCCCTGGTGGCAGCGGTGGCGCGGCTGCACCGGGCAGGTCTGTCCCTGGCCAGCCACCAGCCGGACGATCCGCAGCGGCCCGGGCTGGAAGCTGTCATTCGTTTTCCAAGACTGGCGGAACTGAAAAAGGGCAGGGAGCAGGCCTGACCCTGCTGTTTACAGGATGGTAATTTCCCGGCAACACAGGCGACAGGTTTGCTCTTTACCTCTCTCGCCAGTTGCGTATTCATGCAACAAGACCGATAGATGTCCTTCAAGGAGGCATATGCATATGATTCGATCCATTCAGGCGATCTCACTGCGTGTGGCGTTGGTGATGTGCTGCGTCATGCTTCTGGGAGGCGCCGCCGAAGCCCGCAGTTTTCCTGAACTGGCCGACCTGGTGGAAACCGCCGGCAAGGCCGTGGTCAACATCAATACGGAAAAGCAGGCCGTGCAGCGCCAGCCCGAGCAGCGCTTTCGCCGCAACGATCCCTTCAACGATTTCTTCCGCGAATTCGAGCGCTTTTTCGGTGATCAGACCCGCCGCCGGCCCCAGCGGTCCCTGGGGTCCGGGTTTCTCATTGCTGCCGATGGGCTTATCGTCACCAACAACCATGTCATTGCCGAGGCAGACGTCATCAAGGTGACGCTGCACAACGAAAAGACATACAATGCCAAGGTCATCGGCCGTGACGAGGAAACCGATCTGGCCCTGCTGAAGATCGAGGCCAAGGAATCCCTGCCGTTTTTGTCCTTCGCCAACTCCGACCGCGCCCGGATTGGCGACTGGGTGGTGGCCATCGGCAACCCCTTCGGCCTGCAGCACAGCGTTACCGCGGGCATCATCAGCGCCAAGGGCCGCAGCCTCGGGTCCGGCCCCTATGACAACTACATCCAGACCGACGCCTCCATCAACCCCGGCAACTCCGGCGGTCCCCTGCTGAACCTGCAGGGCGAGGTGCTGGGCATCAATACGGCCATCCTCGCCTCGGGCCAGGGCCTGGGCTTTGCCGTGCCCAGCAACATGGCCAAGAGCGTCATCGAGCAGCTGCAATCCGGCAAGGCCGTGCGCCGCGGCTGGCTGGGCGTGACCATTCAGGATGTGGACGAGAACACCGCCAAGGCCCTGGGACTTGACGACACGGCCGGCGCGTTGGTGGCCAATGTCATGCCCGGTGAACCTGCTGACAAGGCCGGGCTGAAGGCCGGGGATGTCATCCTCAAGATCAATGATGATGCCGTGGTCGGCACGGCCGATCTCCTGCGCCGCATTGCCCAGGTGCAGCCGGGCAAGTCCGCCACCCTCACCATCTGGACCGACGGCAAGACCCGCGATGTCCGCGTGACCGTGGGCGAACGCAGCAAGGACAAGCTGGCCCAGATGGACGAAGACGGGACGACCCCGGACGGCTCCGAAGCCACGGAAAGCGCCCTGGGCCTTTCCCTGCGTCGCTACAGCCGCGAGGAGGCCCGCCAGTTGGGCATGCGTGAGGCCAAGGGCCTGCTGGTGACGGCAGTGGAGCCGGATTCCCCCGCAGACGGTGCCGGCATCCAGGCCGGTGACGTGCTGCTGAGCGTGAATCAGCGCCCCGTGAACCAGCCCGAGGACGTGGCCCAGATTGTGGAGCGCGAGGGCCGGGCGCGCGGCGCCGTCATGGCGCAAATTGTCCGCAAGGGCCGGGCCTTCTTCCGACCCATTCCGGTGGAATAAGGCACCATATTGTAACCAAGTAAAAGTACTTTTGAAAAGAGCTCTCGGGGAACCCCTTTCTGTAGAAAAGGGTTCCCCCAGCCCCCCTCTCGCAAAGTCCTTTTTCAAAATTACAATGCTCTAGACTATTCGTCCGGCTCGCTCCAGCCGTTGAGGCTGGGTTCCGCGCCCTGGTCCTTGGCGTGGTAAAAGCGCGTACCGGCCACGGCATCGGGCAGGTACTGCTGTTCCACCCAGGCCCCCGGGAAATTGTGCGGATATTTGTATCCCTTGCCGAATCCCCATTCCTTTTGCAGGGCCGTGGCGGCGTTGCGCAGGTGCAGGGGCACGGGGGCCGGGCCGTGCTTCTTCAGGTGCGCCTGGGCGGCGTGGTAGGCCAGGTAGGTGGAATTGCTCTTGGGAGCCAGGGCCAGATACACCGCGGTCTGGGCCAGGGGGATGAAGCCCTCGGGCATGCCGATGGATTCCACGGCCTGCAGGCAGGCCACGGCCAGGGGCAGGGCCTGGGGATCGGCCAACCCCACATCCTCCGAGGCCGAGAGCACCAGCCGGCGGCAGACGAAGCGCGGATCCTCCCCCCCGGTAAGCAGGCAGGCCAGATAGTAGACGGCGGCGTCGGGATCGCTCCCCCGGATGGACTTGATGAGGGCCGATGCCAGCTCATAGTGACTGTCCCCGGCCTTGTCGTGCCGGAGCAGCAGTTCCGGCAGCCGCTCCTGAAGCGATTCCAGGGACCGCGCATCCTCGGGCAGAGAGGCGGCATGTTCCAGCAGGTTGAGCAGGGTGCGGGCGTCCCCGTGGCTGGCGGCGGTCAGAAAGGCCAGGATATCCTGATCAAAGCAGACCCCCAGTTCATCGCAGGCCCGGCCGGCCACCTGCAGCAGGGCTGCACGATCCAGGGGGGCCAGCTTGAGCACGTGCAGCCGGGAAAGCAGCTGCCGGGTGATGGAAAAGGACGGGTTCTCCGTGGTGGTGGCGATGAGCGTCACCTCGCCGGATTCCAACACAGGCAGAAAAAAGTCCTGCTGGGCCTTGGAGAAGCGGTGCAGCTCGTCCAGCACCAGCACGCTCACGCCCTGGAGCCGCTTGCGCAACTCGGGCAGCCCGGCTTCGGGCGCACTCACGCGCACATGCGGCCGGCCTGTGGAGGCGGCCAGCAGCAAGGCCAGACTGGACTTGCCGCACCCTGGCGGGCCGAAGAGCAACAGGCTGGGCAGGCGGGGGGCATCCAGATAGGCTTGCAGTTTCTTGCGCAGATGTCCCTGGCCGGCCACGTCTGCAAGGCTGGCCGGCCGCAGGCGCTCGGCCAGGGGACGCCTGTCCTGAGGCGCTTCAGGCGTCACCGGTTGCTCCGGCCTGACCCCAGAAACGCAGGGCCAGCACGGTGAGGGCGGCCGTTTCCCAGCGCAGGATGGAAGGCCCCAGGCTGGCGGCGAGGGTCTGGGCGTGCTGGAACACCTGTACCTCCCGCGGGCTGAAGCCACCTTCCGGGCCGAGCAGGAAGCAGCATGGCGCAGGCAGGCGGATCACCGCCTGGGGCAGGACGGGGGCCGGCTGGTCCTGTTCTTCCCACAACACCACCGTCTGCATGGCGGCTGTTTCCTGCAGCACGGCCTCCAGGCCGCCGGGGAAGGTGCGCACGTCCGGAAGATGCGAGACGCCGCACTGCTTGCCGGCAGCCACCAGCGCCCCCTGCCAGCTTTCTTTCACGTCTTCAGGGATGCGGCCCTGGCTGCGATCTGCCTGCCAGAACCACAGGCCGGCCGCGTTCAGCTCCACGGCCTTTTCCAGCAGCCAGCTGCGGCGGATGGCCTTGGAAAAGCCCAGGGCCAGGATGGTGGGCGCTGCCGGCGGTGGATCCTGGGCCTGCTCCAGCACTTCCAGGGCGAGATGCTGTTTTTTGACATCCAGGATGCGACACACGGCGCGCCGGCCCTGGCCATCAAACAGGGCGATGTCCTCGCCTGCTTCCAGACGCAACACCCGCGCGGCGTGGTGGGCTTCCGGCCCATCAAGACGCAGCACGTCGGCGGCGGTGTCCCAGGCCTCTGGCGGAAGATGAAATCGATGCATGGAAATCCGTATGGTTGGCTATCTGGCCAAATAGTGTTTTTGCCAGCAATGCGTTACGTTGAAAAGAATATTCGGGGGAAGAACCCTCTTTCCAACGACTTTTTTTATTGTGATGCAAGGTCGCTATCACAGTTTTGGAAGGGGAGAGCGCGAGNAAAGGTTTCCTCTCTCGCAACGTCCTTTTCCAAAATTAAAATGCCCTAGGCCAGTTTTTTCCGGGCAGTGCCGGCTTTGTGGAAGGGCAGGTCAGCGGGAACGGCCGGCAGCTCGGCCCGGGCGGTGCGGATGACGTAGCCCGGCGCGCCGGCCTTGTCTGCCCGAATGAAGGCCAGGGCCGCGGCGCAGTTGAGGCTGGGGCAGAAGGAGCCGGACGTGATCACGCCCACCTGTTCGCCGTCCAGAACCACGGCATCGCCATGGCGGGCGCTGCGGCGGCCGTCCAGGAGCAGGCCCACGAGCTTCTCGCGTACGGCCGTGGCCTGGACCTTGCCGATGTAGTCTGCCGTGGAGGTGAGCAGGCCGCCGTAGCCGGCCTCGGCCGGGGTGTGCGTCTCGTCCAGGTCGTGCCCGTACAGCGGCAGGCCCATTTCCAGGCGCAGGGTGTCCCGCGCGCCCAGGCCGGCAGGTTTGACGGCGGCGTATCCCAGCAGGGCATCCCACAGGGGGCCGGCCTGGCTGGCGGGGCAGTACAGCTCGTAGCCCAGCTCGCCAGTGTAGCCGGTGCGGCTCACCAGCAGGGGCTGGCCCTGCCATTCCAGCTGGGCAAAGCCGAAGTAGGGGATGTGCCGCAGGGAGCGGTCCAGCAGGGCTTCCAGCACGTCCAGGGAGGCCGGTCCCTGCAGGTCGAGCTTGGCGGTGTCGTCGCTCACGTCTTCGAAATGGGCCTGTGCCAGCCGGGTGCTGATCCAGTCCCGGTCCGCCTCGATGCGGGCGCCGTTGACCACCAGCATGTAGTGATCCTGGGCCAGACAGTACAGGATGCAGTCGTCGATGACGCCGCCGGTCTCGTTGAGCAAAAAGCCGTACCGACAGCGGCCCGGGGCCAGGGTTTCGAGGTTGTGGGTCAGCAGGTGGGAAAGCTCGGCCTTGGCGGCCTCGCCGGCGATGAGGAATTCGCCCATGTGGCAGATGTCGAACAGCGACGCCTGAGTGCGGGTCTGGGTGTGCTCGGCGATGATGCCGGCATACTGGATGGGCATGAGAAAGCCGGCAAAGTCCGCCATCTTGGCGCCCAGGGCCTGATGGCGGGCGGTGAGGGGCGTGGTGTTGAGGGCGGCGTCGGTCATGGCGAGATCCTCGTCAGCCCACTTCTTCCAGGGCTGGTTGAATTTCCTTGCGGGATTTGCGGATGGCCTTGAATTCGTCGATGAGGGAGACGAGGCGGCCGTATTGGTGCTTCACTTGGCGCCCGTATTCCGTCAGCTCGTCGTCCCTGGGTTCGATGTACTGCTTGATGACGTAGCGATCCGTAACCATCCGTTCGCCGATGCGAATGGCCGTCAGTACTAGTTCATCGAAATAATTGACGATTTCGAATTTCAGATCATGCAGCAGGCTCACGGCCTCGCGGAAGCGGTCCAGGTACGGCAGTGGCTTGCCCTTCCTGTCCTGTCCTTCATCCAGATCCTCAAGATTGCGGACTTTTCTGGCCTGCTGGATGTAGCTGTAGCGTGACCAGACCTCGTGATACAGCTCGAACATGGACTGGAAGACGTCGTAATTGTCCGGGTTCAGCAGGTAGTTGTCCAGCACCTGCACCACTTTGGCGAAAAATTCATCGGAATAGGCGATGATGCGCCGCTGATGCTTGGAGAGCCAGGCGTAGAGGAACTTGAGGCGTTTTTCGTCCGTGTCTGTGTTCTCCACCACCTCATGACGCTTGTAGATGATGCGGCCCTCATATTCCCCGCGCACGATGTCGTTCAGGCGCAGGAACATGGTGGTGGTGTCTTTGATGATGTTGCACTGGCTGAAGGACTGTCCGGTGAGGGGGTGGAGCACTTCCTGCAGCTCCACGGAAAGGGCGCGGTCCTGGCGGACGTTGTCCGGGTTGTATTTGTGCTGGCGGTAGCGCACCCGCAGCAGCACCACGCGCCGGGCTTCGTCCACGAAATAGCCGCCGCGGGAAAGCAGCTCGATGGCTTCTTCCTGGTCCTTGTCCACGCGCACCAGGGCCAGCTTTTCCACCCGGGGGTAGAACTTGGCCGTGGGGTGGGAATACAGGGTGGTGAGGGTGCGGTCGGACTGGCCGAGCACGCGCACCAGGAAGGTTTCCCCCAGCTTGTGCAGCCGGCGGGCAAACAGTGCCGAGGACGTGCGCCGCTCCGAAACAATGGGGAAGCCGTACAACTCCATGAGGAACTGGTACACAAACGGGCGGTACAGCTCATAGCGCAGGTTGTCCCCGGGCCGGAACTTGCCGATGCGCAGGCCAAAGCGCTTGATTTCCGAGTCCAGATCCGAGGGGAAGGAGGCGTACACCCCGTGCAGGGAAAAGTTGCCGTACGCGTCCGTGGCCATCACCTGGGCGCGGTCGAGATCAAGGAGATAGTCCAGAAGGTTCGGGTAGTTCTCCAGATCTGTGATGTCGGTGTGCTGGTAGGCCTGCTTGAAGGGCTCCTGCAGCTTCTTGGGCAGCCGGTTCAGCAGCATCTGCACGTTGCGCTGCAGCACGTTGCTTTCCAGGGGGCAGGCGCTGCCCTGGGCCGCAGTGGTCTGCTCCAGGATGGAGTGCAGCACGTCGAACTGGAAAATTTCCTGAAAATAGTCCAGGGGGCGTTGCAGGGCCACCAGGGAGAAGCCGGGCAGGTGCGCGTATTCAAAGGGGTCTGCATCGAAGGAAGGCAACAGCTCCCTGGATTCCACCAGCGGGTAGTCCGCATGCTCGAAATAGGGCTTGATCAGGCAGTGCTTGGCGTGGACAAAGTCCAGAAAGAGCTTGAGATGGGCAATGGTTTGGATCTGGACCGGATTTTGTCCGTCCAGGCTGTAGCGCCAGGAAAAATCCGGCGCTTCGCTGAAAGCGTCTTCCCAGGAAGCGAGCATGGCCATTGCACCTTGAGCGCCAGCAGGGCGTTGCCGCCACCACCGTGGCCGCGGCAAGACACACCATAGAACAACGGAAGCTCTGCCACAAGCAGGCAAGGTTGTGCAAGCCGTCGTACGCCGGGAACGGGAGAGGGAGGCGCGATCGTTGTCATCAGGCCCGAGGGTCGCCCCCGGAGAACCCGGACATGTGCAGGTTCTCCGGAAAGGCGATCCAACGCCGGGCTACTGGCAACCGCAGCCGCTGCTGGAGGAGCCGCTGCCACAACTGCTGCCGCAGCCGCTGCCGCAGCCGCCGCCGCCGAGTTGGAGATTGGAGTCCACGGAAAAGCCCATGTGGGAGACGTCGATTGTCAGGGGCTTGGCCTGGGCGTAGAGTTGTTTTTCCATCACCAGGGTGTAGTCGCCCTGGGTCACCACTTCATCGGCGTCGCTGGCTTCGTCCAGCGCCAGGGCCAGCCGGGGGCCGGAGCAGCCGCCGGGTGCCAGGTAGATCCGGATGGAACTTTTGGGTTTGTCAGCAAAGTAGGCGTCCAGTTCGGACACGGCATTGTCGGTCAAATGAATCATAGGTTCCTCCAATGGAATGAATTTGATGATTCTATGCATTCCTTGGCCGGCGTCAACTCCCAAACAGGCGGTCGCATGGGCCGACAGTCTTTTCTTGCGCCCGGGCATGGGGTGCGGTAGCAGAGTGCCATCCTGAACAGTTATTCCCTCGCACTATGAAATCTTCCCGCACCAAACGCCCCCGCAAAAATGAACCTGCCGCGCCCCAGGAGACGCCGGCGCAGGCCTCCCTGCCCCTGGCCGAGACCGATGGCATGCAGGAACTGGCCGGCCGCATCGAACGCGTCACCTTTTCCAATCCTGAAAACGGCTTCACCGTGGCCCGGGTGCGACTGCCCGGTTCTCGTCATCCGGTAACGGTGGTGGGCGCCATGCTGGATGCCCTGCCCGGCCAGGAGTTCAAATTCACCGGTCGCTGGAAGGAGGATCCGCGCTACGGGCCGCAGTTTTTGGCGGAATCCGCCGTGCAGGCCTTGCCCGTGGAGGAGGACGGCATCCGTCTGTTCCTGGGCTCTGGCATCATCAAGGGCGTGGGGCCGGAACTGGCCAACCGTATTGTCAATCATTTCAAGGCTGAAACCCTTGAGGTGTTGGACCGCTCCCCCGAACGCCTGCGCGAGGTGGGCGGCGTGGGCGAAAAGAAACTCAAGATGGTGGTGGAAGGCTGGGCAGCGCAACGCGAAGTGCGCGAGGCCATGCTGTTTTTCCAGTCCCATGGCGTCAGCGCGGCGCATGCCCTGCGCATCTTCAAGCATTATGGACCGGCGGCGGTGGCCGTGGTGCAGCACAATCCCTACCGACTGTGCATGGAGGTGCGGGGATTCGGATTTCTGACGGCCGACGCCATCGCCCGCAAGCTCAACTTCGCCACGGACAGCGACCTGCGCGTGGAAGCCGGCATCGTCTATGTGCTGGGTGAGGAAACCGGACAGGGGCATGTGTTCTCCCCCAAGGACGCCCTGATGGAGCGCGCCGAGCGCATGCTGGAGGTGCCCGAGGACCTCTGCCGCAAGGCGCTGGAAAATCTCGTCTTCGAGGGTCGGTTGATCCTGGAGGAACTGCCTGAGGTCGGCGAGGCCGTGTATCTGACGAACTTCCACACGGCAGAGCGCCGGGTGGCCTCCCGGTTGCGGACCCTGGCCGCGGCCCCGCGCCGGTTGCGCCCCATGGACCCGGAGGACGCCATCCGGGAAGTGGAAAAATCCCTGGGCATCGCCCTGGCCCCGCGTCAGGTGGAGGCCGTGGAACAGGCCGGCCGCTCCAAGGTGCTGGTGGTGACCGGGGGGCCGGGCACGGGCAAGACGACCATCATCAAGGCCATCCTGGCCCTGTACCAGTCCATGGAGGCCACGGCCCTGCTGGCTGCGCCCACGGGCCGGGCGGCCAAGCGCATGGCCGAGGCCTGCGGGCAGGAAGCCATGACCATCCATCGCCTGCTGGAGTTCAGCCAGCAGACGGGCGGATTCTTTCGCGGGGAGGAAGATCCCCTGGATTGCGACCTGCTGATCATCGACGAAAGTTCCATGATCGATCTGATGCTCATGCATCACCTGCTCAAGGCCGTGCCCCTGGGGGCCACCATGGTGCTGGTGGGAGACGTGCACCAGCTGCCCTCGGTGGGGCCGGGCAACGTGCTCAAGGACATCATCGGCTCGGGGGTCGTGCCCGTGGTGGAACTGGATGAAGTATTTCGCCAGGCCCGGCAGAGTGATATCGTCCTGGGGGCGCACGCCATCAACCAGGGGCAGATGCCGTACCTGGAAACCAGCCGGGAACGGCTTTCGGACTTCTATTTCATTGAGGAAGAAGACCCCGAGCGCTGCGCCCAGCGCATTGTGGATCTGGTCAAGAACCACATCCCCAGACGCTTCAAGCTGGACCCCATGGAGGACATCCAGGTCCTTGCGCCCATGCACAAGGGCTCCGCCGGAGTGGAGCGGCTCAACGAATTGCTGCAACTCTCTCTCAATCCACAGGAAGTTGCCCTGGTGCGCGGCGGCAGGCGTTTTCAGCTGCACGACCGCGTCATGCAATTGCGCAATAACTATGATCTCGACATCTATAACGGCGACCTCGGCCGCGTGGTGGCCGTGGATCCCCAAGGTCCTGGATTACTGGTGAAATTCGATGGCAGGGAAATTTTGCTCGAAGGGGCGGATCTGGACGACGTCGCCCCGGCGTACGCCATTTCTATCCACAAATCGCAGGGTTCAGAATATCCCGCCGTTGTTGTTCCCGTCTTGACGCAGCATTTCGTCATGCTACAACGTAATCTTCTGTACACGGCCGTCACGCGCGGTCGCAAGCTGGTGGTGCTGACAGGTTCGCGCAAGGCCCTGGCCATGGCTGTACGGAATAACGCAACGCTTGCCCGGCACACCTGGCTTGCCCGGCGCCTTCAAGGGTAGGCGGGCGCGAACCCTGATGTTTGAAGAGGTGGAAATGTCTTCCCACGATGACGAGCTGCCGCCCCCTGCCGGCGATCCGCTGGAAAGTCCCTTTGCCGTACTGGCCATCTGCCCCGGTGGCGAACTGCGTGAATGCAACAAGGCGGCCACCACCCTGCTGGGCACCTGTGCAGAGCCGGTGCAGGACGTGGTCAAACGCCTTATGGAGATGATGCAGGCCAGCGGCTGCCAGCCCGGGCGCACCCGGAACGCCATTTGCCGGCTGCCCCTGAAGGGCGGCGGTTCCTGCGATCTGTCGGTCCATATCTGTGCCCTGGTGGACGGCGGCGCCGTCCTGGGACTGGCGGATGTGACGGATCTGGTGGAATCCCGGGAGGTGCTGCGCTGCACCATTTCCGAGCGTGAGCACGCCCTGGAAAAGGCCCTGGCCGCCAAGCGCGATTTTCTGGCCAACATGAGCCATGAGCTGCGCACGCCCCTGAACGGCATCCTGGGCATGACGGATCTGCTCTCCATCACCGAGACCACCGAGGAACAACGGCTCTATATCGAAGCCGTGCGCCGCTCGGGCCGGGATCTGCTGCACATCGTCAACCATCTGCTGGATCTGTCCGCCTCGGAACGTGGCATGCTCACCCTGCGGCCGGCGGAATTCACCCTGCGCGAAACCCTGGCGCCGGTGTTCGAGACCCTGGGGCGTTTGGCCACGGAAAAGGGCCTGGGCTTCGAGGTCGCAATCCAGGCGGACACGCCGAACTATCTGGTGGGCGATACCGAACGGCTCAAGCAGATCGTCTACAACCTGGGTGACAATGCCGTGAAATACACCCGGCAGGGTCATGTGGCCATCCACGTCCGCCCCGGGACCGAGGCAGACAGGCCGGCGGCCAATACTCCCGCAAACGGCGCCCACGCGTTGCTGGTCTTCCAGGTGCACGATACCGGCCCCGGCGTGCCCGCCCATAAACGGGACCACATCTTCGACGCCTTTTCCCTGGGCGAGGAAATCCTCACCAAGAAGCACGCCGGTGCGGGCCTTGGCCTGCCGGTTTCCAAGACTCTGGCCGAGATGATGGGCGGTTCCCTGGTGCTCTCCAGCGCCGGCGAGGGCACCGGTTCCACCTTCACGTGCACCGTGTGCCTGGGCAGGGCCCAGGAGCCGGCCGCGGCTGAACGGCTGGCCCCAAAGGCCTGGGAGGCGGCCACGGGATCCTTGCGGGTGCTGCTGGTGGAGGATGAGGACGTGAGCCGCATCTTTGCCAAGGTGTTTCTGGAAAAGCAGGGCCACAGCGTGGAAACCGCCGTCAACGGCCTGCAGGCCCTGGAGAAGCTGGCCGCCGCCCGTTTTGACGTGGTGCTGATGGACGTGCAGATGCCGGAAATGGACGGCCTGACCGCCGCCCGGGAAATTCGCGATGGCAAAAGCGGTGGCGATCCCGAAGTGCCCATCATCGCCCTGACCGTCTTCTCCTCCACCGAAGACCGCCAGCGGATCAAGGATGCCGGCATGGATGAATACATCTCCAAACCGGTGGATGCGGAACGGCTGGACCGCGCCCTGCGCCGCGCCCTTGCCAGAACTCGCCGCGCCGTCTAAACAGGGACCCTTCAACGGGGTCATCATGGACGGCATTCTTCATCGCATTGCATACCGGCTGCGTCCGGCGCTTCTGCTGCTGGCCTGCGCGCTGCTCCTGGGCGCGTGCAGCGCCAAAACGCCAAGCCCATTGCCGCCGCCCACGGCGGAGGTGGTGGCGGATCTCACGGCCTTTCCGCAGGATCCCCGCCGTCTGACCGGCACGGGCCGGCCCTGGCCCGAGGGCGAACCTGTCTCCCCGGCCCTGCAGGCCGGGCTGTACGCCAAATTCCGCGAACGCTGGCTCGCGCCGTGGAATCCCGGGGCCAAGCCGCAATCCGCCAAGGACGCGTTGTGGGGCATAGCCACCTATGGCGGCAAGCAGGCCTGGCAGCGCAACGGCGCGCCCCGGCCTGCTGGCTGGAGCACCGCCATTGCCGCCAATTGCGCCGCCTCCACCTTCCCCTCCATGCGGCAGCCGGGCATTGTGCTGTCCACGGGGGATCTCAGGGTGCTGCCCACGGCCGAGCCCTTTTTCCTGGATCCTGCCCGGCCGGGAGAAGGGTACCCGTTCGACTATTTCCAAAACTCCGCCATCTGGGCCGCCACTCCGGTGCTGGTGACGCATCAGAGTGCAGACGGCCTGTGGCTGCACGTGGAAAGCGCCTATGCCGCGGGCTGGCTGCCTCGCCAGCAGGTAGGGTTTGTGGACCAGGGATTGATGGATCTGTTCCGCAGGGCGCCCTGGGCCGCAGTGACGGCCGAACACGTGCTCCTCACCGCGGCAGACAAGCGCGCCAGCGTGCGCCTGGGCATCGGCGCGGTGCTGCCCGTGCTGGAGCAGGGCCCCTTCGGCATCCGGGTGGGCATTCCGCGCCGTACCGGAGATCTGACGGCCCTGGATCAGGCCCTGCTTACCAATGCGCAGGCCGCCGCCATGCCGCTGGCGTTTTCCCGGGAGCGGGTGGCCGTCCTTGCTGCGGCCATGCAGGGCCAGGCCTATGGCTGGGGCGGGCTGGACGGCCTGCGGGACTGCTCCTCCCTCATGCGCGATCTCTTCACCCCCTTTGGCGTCTTCCTGCCCCGCAATTCCTCACAGCAGGCCAGGGCAGGGGACCAGCGCCCCCTGGAGGGCCTCTCGCCCGCGCAAAAAGAGGCGACCCTGCTGCGGGACGGGCTGCCCTTCCGCACCCTGGTGAACAAGAAGGGCCATGTGATGCTGTACGTGGGCCAGCACAAGGGCAGGGCGGCGGTGTATCATGCCATCTGGGGCGTGCACAGCCGGGAGCCCGACGGCAGCAGCGGCCGCGTGGTGATGGGCCGCACCTGCATCACCGGCCTGGCGCCGGGTGCGGAGCACGAGAGCGTCAAGCGCCTGGGATCCACCCTGGTGGATACCCTGTCCTCCTTCACCATCCTGCAAATACAGCCGTAAGGGGAGATGCCGCCATGCCCGTGACGCGCGCCCTGGCCCTGGTGGGCTTCAAGAAATCCGGTAAAACCACTGCCACCCTGGCCCTGGCCCGTCGCCTGGGCGAACGCGGCCTGCGCGTGGCCGTGGCCAAGTCCAGCCATCATGGTCTGGACAAAGCTGAGACGGATACGGACAAGCTCCTGGCCGTGGCTGAAAACGTGGTGTTCATCAGTCCGGAGGAAACAGCCCTGCTGTGGCCCAAATTCACGCACCTGCCCGATCTCATCCCCTTGCTGGATGCGGATATCCTGCTGGTGGAGGGCGGCAAGTCCCTGGGCTGGCTGCCGCGGGTGCTGCTGCTGCACGAACCGGCCGAAGCCGCCGCCCTGGAGCCGGGTCTGACCCTGGCCACCTACGGCGACGTTGCCCATCCCGAGCTGCCGCATCTGGAAACCCTGGACGCCCTGGCCGATCTGGCCATGACCCGCAGCTTCCTGCTGCCCGGCCTGGACTGCGGCGGCTGCGGCAAGACTGACTGCGCCGAGATGGCCGAGGAAATCGTCGCCGGACGCCTGACCCCGGACGCCTGCACCGCCCGCCGCATGGAGGTCACGATCATGGTCAACGGTCAGCCCCTGGCCACGGGGCCCTTCGTGGGCCGGCTCATTGCCGGCACCTTGCGCGGCATGCTGGCCGAGCTGAAGGGCTACACGCCCGGCTCGCCGGTGCACATCACCTTGGACGGATAGGGGGGATTTGTGGAAGGATTTTTCAACGTCGTCTCTGTGACGGCCTTTCAGGCGCTGCTGGAGGGCGTTGCGCCCCTGCCGGCCGTTTCCCTATCCATCGAAGACGGCCTGGGCCTGACCTTGGCCCGGGATGTGACGGCCGACGAGGATCTGCCCCTGGCGGACCGTTCCTCCATGGACGGCTATGCCGTGGCCGCGGCGGACACCTTCGGCAGCGGCGAGACCAATCCCGGCCTGCTGGACTGCGTGGGCGTGGTGGACATCCAGACCCCGCCGACATTTTCCCTGGCTCCCGGCCAGTGCGCGGCCATCGTCACCGGCGGCATTCTCCCCCGTGGCGCGGATGCGGTGCTGCTGGTGGAGCAGACGCAGATCGTCGGCGCGCCGGAAAACAACGTCCTGGGCCAGGCGGGCGACGTCATCGAGATCCGCCGGGCCGTGGCTCCGGGCGAGGCCGTGATGCGCCAGGGGGAGGACGCCCGCGCCGGCGCGGTGCTGCTGCCCGCGGGCACGCTCCTGCGGCCGCAGGAACTGGGCCTGCTGGCGGCCCTCGGGGTACTGGAAATTCCTGTCCATCGTCGGCCCAGGGTGGCGGTCATTTCCACGGGGGATGAAGTCGTCCCGATCACCGAACGTCCCCGCCTTGGTCAGGTGCGCGATGTGAACAGCCTCACCCTGGCCCAGCTCTGCCGCCAGTGCAGCGCCGAGCCCGGTCTTCGCACCCATGCCGGGGACGATCCCGCCGCCCTGAAAGCCGCCCTTGACGCCGCCTTGGATGACGCCGAGGAAGGCGGACACGACGTGGTGCTGCTCTCCGGCGGCAGCTCCGTGGGCACGCGGGATTGCACCCTGGCGGCCATTCAGGCCCGGCCCGGAGCCGAGGTGCTGGCCCATGGCGTGGCCATGTCGCCGGGCAAGCCGGTCATCCTGGCCCGGGTGGGGCACCGCACCGTCTGGGGGCTGCCGGGGCAGGTAGCCTCGGCCATGGTGGTCATGCTGGTGCTGGTGCAGCCGCTTTTGCGCCGGCTCATGGGCGATCCTACTTCCCTGCAGTGGGAGCGCCGGCCCGGGCTGACGGCCCGGCTTGCGCGCAATGTGGCCTCGCGCCAGGGACGGGAAGATTACGTCCGGGTGCGGGTCGCGCCGGGGGAGGACGGTCTGCAGGCCACGCCGGAGCTGGGGCCGTCCGGGTTGCTGCGGACCCTCGTTGGATCCCACGGGCTGGTGCGCATCCCGGCCGGCCTGGAGGGCCTGGAGGTCGGGGCCATGGTGGACGTCAAGCCTTTCTGGATGTAGGCAGGCATGCACATTCTGTTTCTGGGGGATGTGATGGGCCGGCCCGGTCGCGAGGCCCTGCGCCGGGAACTGCCCGGATTGCGGGAGCGGCATGCCCCGGATCTGGTGATCGTCAATGCGGAGAACGCCTCCGGCGGCGTGGGGCTGGCTCCGCCCGAGGCCCGGGAGCTGCTGGCCCTGGGCGCGGACGTGCTCACCGGCGGCAACCACACCTTTCGGTTCAAGGAATTGCAGGCGCTCATGAATGCCGACCACCGGGTGCTGCGCCCGGCCAATCGCCCCCCCGGCACCCCCGGCCAGGGCATGACCGTGGTGCGCACCGCCGCCGGCGTGCCCGTGGCGGTGTGCAGCCTGTTGGGCCGGGTGTTCATGGAGCCTGCAGAGTGCCCGTTTCTGGCCGTGGATGCATTGCTGGCGTCCCTGGATCCAGAAATCAGCCATGTTGTTGTGGATTTTCATGCCGAGGCCACCTCGGAAAAGCAGGCCATGGCCTGGCATCTGGATGGCCGCGCCACTCTGGTGGCTGGCACGCACACCCATGTGCAGACTGCGGACGCCCGCATCCTGCCCCATGGCACGGCAGCCGTCACCGATGCCGGCATGTGCGGCGTGGCGGCATCCGTCCTGGGCATGGATCCGGCCATCATCGTCAAAAAATTCGTCACCAGCCTGCCTGCCCGTTTCGAGCTGGCCAAGGGTGAAGGCACAGTGCAAGGCCTGCTGGTGCATACGGACGACGCCACCGGCCGCGCCACGGCCGTTTTCCCCATCTCGTGACCCCAACCACAAAAGGATCATCGCATCGTGGACGCCGAACTCAAGCAACTGCTGCGCGGCTGCGTGGACTGCATCGACATCGAAGAACTCAAAAAAAAGCTCGCCCGGGGCAAGCCCCTGCGGGTGAAGATCGGTTTCGATCCCACGGCGCCGGATCTGCACCTGGGCCACACCGTCTGCCTGCAGAAGCTCAAGCATTTTCAGGACGCCGGCCACCAGGCCATCTTTCTGATCGGCGATTTCACGGGCATGATCGGCGACCCCTCCGGCAAGTCCGAGACCCGCCCCCCCCTGACCCGCGAACAGGTGCTGGCCAACGCCGAGACCTACAAGCAGCAAATTTACAAGCTGCTGGACAAGGACAAGACGGAAATCGCCTTCAACTCCACCTGGATGGATCAGTTTTCCGCCTCGGACTTCATCCGCCTGTGCTCCCGCCACACCGTGGCCCGGATGATGGAGCGCGACGACTTCTCCAAGCGCTTTGCCGACGGCCGGCCCATCGCCATCCATGAGTTCCTCTATCCCCTGGTCCAGGGCTACGATTCCGTGGCCCTCAAGGCGGATATCGAGCTGGGCGGCACGGACCAGACCTTTAACCTGCTGGTGGGCCGGCATCTGCAGTCCCACTACGGGCAGGAACCCCAGTGCATCATGACCATGCCGCTGCTCGAAGGCCTGGACGGCGTGCAGAAGATGAGCAAATCCCTGGGGAATTACGTGGGCATCGACGAGCCGGCCAAGGACATCTTCGGCAAGCTCATGAGCGTGTCCGACGTGATGATGTGGCGGTATTACGAGCTGCTCTCGGACAAGGGCCTGGAAGAAATCGCCGATCTCAAGGCCCAGGTGGAGGGCGGGGCGCTGCATCCCATGGAATGCAAGAAGCGCCTGGCCTGGGAGATGGCCGCCAAATACCACGATGCCCCGGCCGCGGACCACGCCCGCCAGGAGTTTGAGACCGTGTTCAGCAAGGGCGCGTTGCCCGAGGACATGCCCGAATTCACGGCCGCCGCGGGCGATGCCAGCCGCCCCGTGCAGTTTCTGGCCGATGCCGAGCTGGTGGCTTCCCGCAGCGAGGCCCGCCGTCAGGTGAAGGCCGGCGCCCTGAGCGTGAACGGCGAGAAGCTGGACGACCCGGAAACCGCCCTGGCCCCGGGCGAGTATGTGATCAAGCTGGGGAAGAAGCGGTTTCTCAAGCTCACGGTGGTGTAGCGCCTGCTGTCACACTCTTGAGGAAGGCGGGGGGATTTCTTGAAAAAATCTCCCCGCCTCACGCTTATGCCTGATGCGCCAGTTCCATGATGCGTTGGAACGCTGCAGCCGACACGGGCATGACCGAGAGCCGCGAGCCTTTTTTCAGCAGTTCCATTTCCTCCAGTCCCCGCACCTGGCGGAGCAGGGGGAGCGGCAGGGGGCGGGGGAAGGTCTCCAGCCACTGGATGTCCACCATGTCCCACAGGGGTTTTTCGGGGCTGGATTTGGGGTCGTAGTGCTGATCCGCCGGATCAAAGGCCGTGTGGTCCGGGTAGGCCTCCCGCACCACCCTGGCCAGCCCCACGACGGCGGGGTTGGTGACGCTGTGGTAGAACAGCACCGTGTCCCCCTGCTGCATCTGGCGCATGAAGTTGCGGGCCTGGTAATTGCGCACGCCGCTCCAGCAGGTGGCGCCGTGTTCGGACGCAGCCAGATCGTCGATGGAAAAACAGCCCGGTTCGGACTTGACCAGCCAGTGCGCGGTCATGGCGTTCCTTTACGCAGCGGCGGCTCAGCGCGTGCCGGAGCAGACGGTTTGCACCCGGTTGCGGCCCTGCTCCTTGGCCCCGTACAGGGCGGCGTCCGCCCGCTTGAGCACATCGTCGAAGGATTCGCCGGGTTGATGCGTGGCAATGCCGAAGCTGGCAGTGAAGGGAATTTCCGTCTTGCCGTAGAGCACGGGCAGGCAGGCGAAGTGGCTGCGGATGCGCTCGGCCACGGAGCTGGCGTCCTGGCACTGGGTTTCCGGCAGCAGCACGGCGAATTCCTCGCCGCCGTGGCGGGCCAGGGTATCGTAGAGCCGCAGGCAGGAGGCGGCGCGCAGGGCGGCCTGACGGAGGATTTCGTCGCCGGCGTCGTGGCCGTAGGTGTCGTTGATGCTCTTGAAGCGGTCCAGATCGAACAGGATGAGGCTGAACGGCACCCCCGAGCGCTGGCTGCGGCCGAGTTCCTGCAACCCCAGCTCAAAGAGTCGGCGGCGGTTGCAGATTTTGGTCAGACAGTCGGTGGAGGCCATTTCCATCAGCTGTTCGTTGGCCTTCTGCAGCTCGGCAGTGCGCTCGACCACGCGGCGTTCCAGGTCTTCGTTGGCCAGGGTCAGTTGCTCGTTGGCGGCCAGGAGCTTTTCGTACAGCAGCACGTTGGTGAAGCTGGCGGAAATCTTGGAAGCAAAGAGTTCCAGCAGGCGGCGGTCATCCTGGCGCAGGGGGCTGCGCTGCAGGGCCAGGGCGGCCACTTCGTTGCCATCCTCGGCGCGCAGGTACAGGGTGGTGGCATTGTCCAGGTACACGTTTTCGCGCCGCTCAAAGGCCGTGCGGATGGCGTCCTGGACGTGGGGGTCCTCCAGGGCGTCCAGGGTGGAGCGGGCCAGGGCGGAGAAGCGCCCCGCGCCGGCGATGATGGTGGGCGGGCCGCCATCGGCCTTCTGCAGGCAGATGACGCCCTCGGGCTTCTGCTCCAGCAGCGAACAGACCTGTAACAGCGCGCCGTCGGCGAATTCGGTCATGGAGACCATTTCCATGAGCTGGTCCGAGGCGCGGATGATCTTCTCCAGGCCGGCGCGGTTGGCCTCGATGGTGATGATGTCCCGGTAGGAGCGCAGGGCCGCAATGAGGGTGGTAAAGAGCTTCTGGGTGGTGAGTTCCGTCTTGGCCTTGTAGTCGTTGATGTCGTAATCCACGATGACGCGTTCTTCCGGGGCCTGACCGGGCTGGCCGGTGCGCAGGATGATGCGCGTGGCCTTGATGCCCATTTCCTCGCGGATTTTCTGCGTCAGCCGCAGGCCGGCATCCTCGGTTTCCATGACCACGTCCAGCAGGATCACCGCGATGTCGTGGCGCTGGCGCAGGATGGCTTCGGCCTCGGCCGCGGAATAGGCACTCAGGAGCTGCAGGCGCCGGTTTTTGTACGAGACCTTGCGCAGGGCCAGCCGGGTGACGGCATGCACCTCGGCGTCATCATCCACAATGAGCACGGGCCAGCCTTCGTCCTGGGAGGCGGTATGGACGGCGGGTTCCGCGGCGGATTTGGCGTCTGCTTCAGGCGCAGCTTTTTTGGGGGCAAAGAGAAATTGCGTCATGACAAGGCTCCGTCAAGGCTCGATCTGTTCCGCAACATCCGGCGCGCAGGTCAGGCGGTGGGGGCAGGGGTTCTGGGGAAAGTGATGGTGAACGCCGTGCCTTTGCCTTCGGTGCTGTCCAACGTGATGGTCCCGCCAAGGGAGTTTACCACCAGATTGTAGACGATGTGCAGGCCAAGTCCGGTGCCGCCCTGGCCGCGGCGGGTGGTGAAGAAGGGATCGAAGGCCCGACGACGCACGGCCTCCGGCATGCCGAGGCCGTTGTCCTCAAACCGCAAGGTGACCATATCCGAAGCCGGGGCGGACACAATGCCCAGGCGCATGGCGCCGGAGGTGCCGTTGAACGCGTGATTGAGCGAATTCATGACCAGATTGCTGACAATCTGGGCCAGGGCCCCGGGATCGCAAACCACGTTGAGCAGCTCGGGGCAGTCCACTTCCAGGGTGTGCGGGGTGCGCTTGAGCTGGGGCCGGAGGCTGAGGACCAGATCATCAAGATATTCCTTGAGATCGATGGCGCGCAGCTCCTGCACGCTCTGGTCCGCAGCCACCTGCTTGAAGGAGCGGACAAGATCCGCCGCGCGGGTGCAGTTGGCCACCATGAGCCGGGTGGCCTCGCTGGCGTCGGCGATGAATTCGGTCATCTGCTCGGCGGTGAGGGTCTGATCGTCAAAGGCCTGGGCCACCTGGGTCACGTCTTTGTCCAGCTGGCTGGCGGCAGTGAGGGCCACGCCCAGGGGGGTGTTGATTTCATGGGCCACCCCGGCCACCATGGAACCAAGGGAGACCATCTTTTCCTGCTCCTGCAGGGCGGAGTGGGCCTTCTTGAGCTCTTCCTCGGCCTCAATGTGTTCAGTTTCGTCCAGAAACACGCCGTTGATCACCAGCCGGCTGCCGTCTTCCTGCTTCAGGGGCTTGACCCTGGCGCGGATGCGCACCCAGCCTGTGCGGCCGGCCCGATCCGTGAATTGGCTCAGGTGCTCCCATCGGGGCGGCGAATCTATGGCCCGCTGCAGGGACTCAAGAAAGGCCGTGGTGGGGTGCATCAAATTGGCGATACAATCCAGGGTGGCCAGCTCCGGATTCAAGTGGAACAGCCGGTGCAGGCGCTGGCTGATGAAGGCGAAGCGGAACCGCTGTGACAGGACCGTGGCGGCGGGGTCGACCTCCTCCAGGCGGAAGAGCACGCCGGGCACGCTGGCGGCCATGTCCATGAGCTGGCCGCGGCTCTCCTCCAGGGCTTTGGCAGCGGCGACGAGGTCGGAAATATCCCGCCATTCCACCAGAATGTATTCCACATGATCGTGCTCGAAAATGAGCGGCTTCACGCTCACGTCCACGGGAAACGCCCGCCCCCGGGCATCCACATTCTGGCTCTGAAAATGCGAGGGTCGGCCCGCCAGGGCCTCCATGACCGCCTGACGGGTTCTGGCGGCCTCCTGCGGTACACGCCACCAGCCGGGCCGCCAGAATTCCAGCCCCAGCACGCTGTCGCGTGGGGCGTCGATGCATTGCAGGGCCGCCTGGTTCACCTTGAGCAGCGTGCCGGCCGGATCCAGCAAGGCCACAAACTGGTTGGCATTCTCGAACAGCGCCACCAGCATTTCTTCGCTGTGCTTGTGCCCGGCCTGCCAGCGTCTGGCCCTGGCGGCGAACAGGCCCAGGAAGAATACCAGCCCGGCAATCAGGGCATTGGCCAGCACCATGCCGGTGAGGGCCTTGCGTGCGCCGAGTTGCCAGCCATGCATGGCGGCCGCACGGGGCTGCTCCAGACGGACGGTGCTGCCGGCGGTGTCGGCAACGGTCGCCACCATGAGAGACGCATTCAGGGGAGTGGAAGAGGCGTCAACCGCACGGATTTCTTGCGGCCCCCCGTCGGATTCCAGGATCAGCACTCCCTGGGGCGGCAGAAGCCGCTGCAGGGCCGCCTGGGCCTGATCGGGAGCCGTACCGTCTGCCTGCAGCAGCCGGAACCGGTCCGCCAGCGCATGCGCAGCCTGCTCCAGGCGAGCCAGGGCGTCCGCCGTGGCCTGGGCGCGGCTCTGGCGATAATGCATGATGAAAAAGCCGTTCAGCAACAGCACAAATACGCCGGCAAACAGGACGATTTGCAGGGAGTGTCTGGAAAAATGAAAACGAAGTCCGGAAGGAGTAGGGCTGTCGCCAGGCATGGAGCGCATCGCCGTTGATGGTGAAAAAAGGCACGAAGTGAATCAGATAAACTGAACCGTTCCTATCATGGCCCCCGGAGGAGGTCCAGGGGCAAGGAGTCACAAATTTGTCACAAGCCCTGTAATGACAGATATAGTCTCGGCTGGAACAGTGGCCTTGAAACTATAAGACGTTGTCCAGTATCAGATGGCTGGCGTAGCCCAACACGGCGGCGATGTACCATGGCAGCATCACCTGCCAGGGAAGTTGATAGAACCAGACGGGCAGGGTGCACACAAGCGCCGGGATGAGCACCGCCGCCCACCATCGATGCGTGAACCCCCGATGTTTGGAGACAGCCGGCAGCATGGCCACAAAGCCCAGGATGGCGGCCCATTGGTAGCGCTCCTGCACCATGAGCACCAGATCCACCACTACCAGCAAGGCGTAAAACAGATGTTTCCCTTTGGAGTTGATATCCACATCGGGAAAAAGCGAGGCCAACAACCCGACGACCATGAGCGCGGATGCGGTGAACGGATCGAATACCGCCACCTCGCAATGGTGTGTGACAGCCAGTGCGCTGCCCACCAGGGCGCCGCCACCGACCAGATGCAGTTTGTATCCTGGCATATGCAGTGTGTGTTGCAGATGAAGTGAGAATGTCCACCTCCCTTGCCTGGAACGCAATGTCAAGTCCGTTGCGGTCATGATTTGTTTCACGTGAAATAAGACGCTAGAATTATTATAGAAAAAAATGTCAGCAAGATTGAGTCTGGTTGTGCTGGGTGTGGTGCAGTGGAGCAGGGTTGCCTTTGGTGGACGATGGCGAGGTGTCCAGCCGGAGATGATTACATAACTGTAATGGGACATTGAAAAGGCGCAAAATCTCAATGCTGACGGTGTTACAACGGTCAGGACAGGCGGGCTGAAGGAATGCAAGACGCTTGACAAGCATGGAATGTAGACATAATTAATCCGAAACTGAAGGGGAGTAGCTCGTTCAGCCAGGGTCAACAATACTGGCGCTGCATTGTGGCGCTTGGTCCTGGCGTCGGGAGATCCCGATGAGCCAGACCTTCAGCATGATGATTCATCATGCTGGAGGTGCGCCCCGCAAGCCTCCAGCCCACCCGGGACTCCGGCCTTGCCGATCCGGAACCCCCGATTGCACTGGAGGTCCAATGCTTCGCTCTGTTTTCGTTCCCCTCTCCCGCAGCGCCGCCACTCTGGCGCGTATTCCCTTGATGGCCCTCTGTCTGATGCTGACCACAGCGGAGTTCTCCGACGCCAAGCGCATGGGCGGCGGCAAATCCTTTGGCAGCAAGCCCTCGTACAGCAACAGCCAGCCGGCGGCTCCGCAATCGCCGTCTGCCCAGCGCCAGGCAGCCGGCACCCAGGGGCAGCAGCAGAACCAGCCCGGTCAGGCGGCGCAGCCGGCGGCCAAGCCCGGTCTGCTTTCCGGTGGCCTTGGCGGCATGCTGGGCGGGCTGCTCATGGGCGGGCTGCTGGGCAGCATGCTCTTTGGCGGCGGCCTTGGGGGCGGGTTCGGCGGCATACTGGAACTGCTGCTGCTGGGGCTGGTCGCGTTCATGGCCTTCCGCTTCTTCCGCAACCGTCGGGCCGCCCAGGCCAACAACATGGAACCGGCCATGGCCACGGCCGGGACCTCGGCCCGCAGTACGGCGCACGAGCCTGCCGGCCAGCAGTCCCATCATCAGAACAGCGGCTGGGGCAACCTGCGCGAGCAGGAGGAGCAGCCCCAGACTCCGGCCGGCCCGACCATGCCTCCTGGCCTGGACGAAGCCTCCTTCCTGGAAGGCGCCCGCCTGCTCTATGGTCGGCTGCAGGCCTCCTGGGACAAGCGCGATCTGGCCGACATTCGCAGCTTCACCAGCGATGAAGTCTATGCCGAGATTGCCCGTCAGGCCCAGGACGATCCCACCCCCGGCACCACCGAGATCCTGTACCTGGACGCCAAGGTGCTGGAAGTGCGTCGCAATGGCGCGGAAACCGTCATCGCCGTGCTGTACGACGCCATGCTGCGCGAGGAGCGCGAGGCCGACCGTCCTTCCCAGGTGCGCGAAGTCTGGCACTTCAGCCGGGACGAATCCCAGACCAACCCGGAATGGACGCTGGAGGGCATCCAGCAGATGCAGGGCTGATTCCTGCCACCGCATGCCACATTGCAACGGGACGCCAGGACGGCGTCCCGTTTTTTTTGCGATTGAAAACCGGTCAGGAGCCGGGCTGCTGCTGCGCATCCCAATACTGGCGCACCAGGATTTCGGCCAGGGCCAGTTCTGCGGCCAGGGTGGAGGCGCGGCCGTCCAGCTTGGCGGCGCGGATGGAATCCAGGATGCGGGTGTAGATGGGGCCGGGGGGCAGGCCCATGTCCATCAGGTGCTCGCCGCTCATCTGCAGCTGGATGCCGCGCAGGGTGGTCAGGTACAGGGAAAGGTGCTTCTTGATGCAGTCGTCATCAAATTTGGCCATGAGCAGCAGGGCGCCTTCCAGGGGCGTCTGGTGCATGATGCCGTAAAGCTCGGAGAGGCTCTTGTCCCCGGCGCACCAGCGTTTGAGCAGATCCATGGCCTTGTGCACGCTGCGGCGCAGGGTCACCAGTTCCCGTTCCTCCTTTTTGGAAAGACCCAGGCGGACGGTGAGCGCCAGCAGTTCTTCTTCCTTCCAGGTGGCGGCCATGGCCAGCAGGCAGAGCAGCCAGCGCCGCGGGGTGGGGCTCTGATACAACAGGCCGTACCAGGTGAGAATTTTGTCCAGCTCTTCCAGCAGCGCCTTGCGGTGGGGCGTCATCTCCAGTTTGGGATGGATGGCCTTGAGAATGCCGAGGTCCTGCATCATTTCGAGATCCTGCAGGAATTCTTCCTCATTAAGAATTAATTTCAATTCATTGAAAATGCGGTGCCCGCTCAGACGGTCCAGCAGGTTGAGCTGCAGGGCGTTCTTGATGAGCCGCAGGGTCTGCTTGCCGATGCGGAAGTCGTAGCGCTGGGAGAAGCGCACAGCCCGCAGCATGCGTGTGGGGTCTTCCACGAAGCTCAGGGAGTGCAGCACGCGGATGACGCGATCCTTGATGTCGCGCTGGCTGCCGAAGAAGTCCACCAGCCGGCCGAAGCTGGCCGGGTTCAGCTCCACGGCCAGGGCATTGATGGTGAAATCGCGGCGGTAGAGGTCCATCTTGATGGAGGAAAGCTCGACCGTGGGCAGGGCGGCAGGGTATTCGTAGTATTCAAGGCGGGCGGTGGCCACATCCACCTTCTGCTCGCGGGGGGGCTGGTTGGCGTTGATGGTGAAATGCGGCAGCACCACCACGGCGGTCTTGAATTTGGAATGCTCGCGCACGCGGCCCTGGTGCCGGGCAGCAAAGGCGCGGGCAAAGGCCTGGCCGTCGCCTTCCACCACCAGATCCAGATCCAGCGTGGGGCTTTTCAGGAGCAGATCCCGCACAAAGCCGCCCACGGCATACACGGGCACGCCCAGTTCATCGCCCAGGCGGCCGGCGTCTTCCAAAAGCGCCAGCACGGGCCTGGGCAACTGGTCGTGGAACAGGGCGGAGACGTTGCGCTCCCGGGACTTTTCCGGCAGCAGCATTTCCGGGATGCGGGCCGGCTCCTCGATGAGGGTGTTGATCAGGTCCGTGCGGGTGATCACGCCCACCATTTCGCCGTCTTCCACCACCGGGGCCAGCCGCTGCCGCTGGCCGACGATGATCTCCATCACCGGGTACAAATCCGCATGAGGCGTGACCACGGCGCAATCCCGCTGCATGTACTCCGAAACCGGGATGTGCCCCAGCCCGTGGGACTGGGCCTTGTCTGCCGTGGAGTGGTCCAGCACGCCTTCGCACATCAGGGTTCCCGGCGCGGCCACGGGCAGGGCCTTGAAGCCGTAGCGGGTCATGATTTCCACGGCGTCGTTGATGGGCTGCGTGGCTTCCACGGTCACGGGCGGCTTGGACATGATGCGCATGGCCAGGATGTGCGGATTGATGTGCGAGAAGAGCAGGGCGAAAAGTTCATCCTTCACTTGAACTATGGTCTTGTCCTTCACCGTGGCGGAGGCGGCGTAGGCGTGCCCGCCGCCGCCCAGGGAACTGCAGATGAGCCCCACATCCACATCCGGCGTGCGGCTGCGGGCCACCACGTGCACGCGATCCTGCATGCGGCCCAGGGCGAAGAGGACGCGGATGTTTTCCATGTCCAGGAGCTTGTGGGCCAGGATGGCGAAGTCGCCCAGGTAGCTTTCCAGGCTCACCTCGGCCATGACCACAGGCACGCCGTTGATTTCGTGCGTCACCGCGCTTTCCAGCAGGGTGCCCAGCACCTTCACCTGCTCCACGGTCAGTTCGCGCTGCAGCAGTTCGCCCACCACGGAAAGGTCCATGCCCTGACGCTTGAGCCAGGCCGCAATCTCCAGATCCTCGGGCGTGGTGGACGGGAAGGTGAAGGAGCCCGTGTCTTCATAGATGCCCAGCCCCAGCAGCGTGGCTTCGTCCTGGTTCAGGCTGATGCCGCGGTCCTGCAGGATGCGGCAGATGATGGTGGTGGTGGCCCCCATGGCTTCCACGTGGCCGGTGGAGAAGGAGAGATCGTCGTCCGGGTCCATGGCGTCGGGATGATGGTCGTAGATGTGGATATCCACGGCCTCGCCGGCGTCGCGGCGATCCAGCACCGCCTTCACATGGGGAAAGCGGCTGCGCTGGCGCGAATCCACCAGGACCAGCGTCTGCACCGAAACCGGGTCGATATCCTTTGGATTCTTGAAGTTGAAGAGATACACCGCGCTTTGGATGAAAAAGTTGCGCAGGGTGCGTTCCTGGCTGCCGGGAAAGACGAGCACAGCGCCGGGGTACAGTTTGCTGGCGGCCACCATGGCGGCCAGGGCGTCGAAGTCGGCGTTGGTGTGGCCGGTGATCACCAGCGGGGCGTGAAGTTTGGTCTGGGTCATGCGTGAAACAGCCTGGAGCGGGGGTGATGGGTGCGGTGCAGCTCGGCCAGACGGCGCGTCTGCACATGGGTGTAAATTTCCGTGGCCGTGATGTCCGCATGGCCCAGGAGCAACTGCACGCTGCGCAGGTCGGCTCCGCCTTCCAGCAGATGCGTGGCGAAGCTGTGTCGGAAGGTGTGGGGCGAGACGGTCTTGACGATGCCGGCCGCCAGGGCGTGACGTTGCACCAGCTTCCACACTGCCACCCGCGTGAGGCCCGTGCCCGAGCGATTCAGGAACAGGTGCCTGGTTTTGGGGGCAAACAGGGGCCGCCAGGCCTGCAGGTAGGCATCCAGCACCTGCTGGGCCAGGTCGTGCACGGGGATCAGCCGCTCTTTGGAGCCCTTGCCGAACACCGTGAGCAGGCCGGCCTGGGCATCGTAATCCAGCAGGGTCAGGCCCACCAGCTCGGAGACGCGCAATCCTGCGGCATACAGCAGCTCCAGCATGGCTCGGTCCCGTGCGCCCAGTCTGGTGTCGGCGGCGGGCTGCTCCAGCAGCAAGGCCACTTCCTCGGGCTCCAGCACATCGGGCAGCCGCCGGGGCACGGCGGGCTGCTCCAGCAGGGCGGCCGGATTGTCCGGCAGCAGGCGCTCCTCTGCCAGATGCCCGTACAGGCTGCGCAGGTAGGCGCAGCGACGGGCCACGGTCTTGTCGTCCAGTTCCCGGCCGCGGCAGTGGGCCAGGTACAGCAGCAGGTCCACCTCCTCCACGGTCTCCACACGCTTGCCCAGGGCCAGGAGAAAGGCCTGGAAGTCCCGGGCGTCGTGGGCGTAACTGGCAATGGTGTTCTCGGCCAGGCCCCGGACCACCAGCAGGTATTCCAGATGGCGATCCATGAGCGGATGCAGGGAGACGGCGGCAAGGGGTGGGGCAGACATGCCTGCAACCTATCGGGAGGCCTGCTGCGAAGCAAGGACCGTGTGGGAACTTTCGACGATTGGTCATGGATTGCTTGTCCCGGTCGCAGGACAGGCGTATGCTCGGCAGCAATTCCCGACGCGGCATGTTCGCGCAATCAACCATCATCTGGAGGGGGATTCATGATCAGAGCATTGTTCACGGCCGTGGTGTTGTCCTGCCTGCTTGCCACTGCCGCCATGGCCCAGGATGCGCCGGCACTTCCGAATCTTGTTGGTACCTGGGAAGGAGACGCTGCCATGCACTTCCGGAACCACGGGTACATCACGGCCGGGCACAAATCGTCCAGCCTGGTGGTGGAACGGCAGGAAGGCCCCGTGTTTCACGGGCATGTGGCCTGGAACCATCAGTCGAGCGGCAAGGACGCCTTTTCCGGCGTCATCGAGCAGGACGGCCGCACCTTCTATCTGGTGGGTCACACCGAGGGCATACGCATTGGCAAGATAAACGGATCGGATACCTTTGTCCTGTACGTGCTGCAGCCGGGCGGCACCAATCCCCGGGCCGGCATGGCCACCTTCACCCGGGCAAAACAATAGGGCGGCCGGACGACTCGTCCGGGTCGTCCGGGCCAGATGCCCAGGGCGGGCAGGGCGGCCATGCATTGACAACCCCTGCCCGCGCCAGTACATCGCAATTTTCCGTCATCATTCTGCAACAACACCTCTCAGGAGTCTTGCGCGCATGCCTTCCTTCCAGCTTGCCGACCGCATCAAAGCCCTGCCGCCGTACCTCTTCGCCCAGATCGACAAGGTCAAGGAAGAGGTGAGATCCCGTGGAGTGGACATCATCAGCCTGGGTATCGGCGACCCCGACATGCCCACCCCGGACTTCATCATCGACGCCCTGGCCCAAAGCGCCCGCAACCCGGCCAACCACCAGTATCCTTCTTACATCGGCATGCTGGCGTTCCGGCAGGCCGTGGCGGACTGGTACAAGACCCGGTTCGGCGTGGAGCTGGATCCCAAGTCCGAGGTCATCACCCTTATCGGCTCCAAGGAAGGCATTGCCCATTTCCCCCTGGCCTTCACCAACCCCGGGGATCTGGCCATCGTCTGCACGCCCAATTATCCCGTGTACACCGTCACCACGGAGTTCCTGGGCGGCGTGGTCAAGTACCTGCCTTTGACCGATGACAACGACTACCTGCCCGATCTGGACAGCGTGACGTCCGACGAATGGCGTCGCGCCAAGATGATCTACGTCAACTACCCCAACAACCCCACCGCGGCCACGGCGCCTGATGCGTTCTATGAAAAGCTCATCGCCATCGCCAAGGAATTTGACGTCATCGTTGTCCACGATGCGGCCTATACCGAAATCTACTTCGATCCGGCCAACAAGCCGCGCTCCATCCTGGAGTTCCCCGGCGGCAAGGATGTGGCCATCGAGTTCCATTCCCTGTCCAAGACCTACAACATGACCGGCTGGCGCATCGGCATGGCCGTGGGCAATCCCACCCTGGTGGCTGGCCTGGGCAAGGTGAAGGAAAACATGGACTCCGGGGCCTTCCAGGCCGTGCAGGAAGCCAGCATCGCCGCCCTGCAGCAGGGCGAGCCGTATGCCGAGCAGTTCCGGGCCATCTACAAGGAACGGCGCGATGTGGTGGTGAAGGCCCTGCGGGAAGCTGGCGTGCAGTGCCGCAACCCTGAGGCATCCTTCTACATCTGGTCCAAGACGCCGGCCGGCTTTGCCTCCTCGGCGGAATTCGTCACCAAAATCATTCAGGAAACCGGGGTGGTGCTCACCCCTGGCAACGGGTTCGGCGCGCCCGGCGAGGGGTATTTCCGCATCTCCCTCACCGTGGACAGCGAACGCCTGAAGGAAGCCGTGGCCCGCATCAGCAGCAAGCTGTAATCTTGCGTTCCGGCGCGGGAGCCTGGAGTACGGGCTCCCGCGTTGGGCGTGTGTGTTCATCGTCAACCTTGGCGCAGTGCATGGATGCGATCACGGCATATGTGGGCCTGGGGGCCAATCTGGCCGGCCCGGCCGGGGCGCCGTTGGCCCAGCTGGCCGCCGCCCGTGCGCATGTGCTGGCCCTGCCCATGGTGCAGGGCGGCACTTTTTCCGCCGTGTACTGGACAGAACCCTTCGGCGTGCCGGATCCGGAAACCCAGCCCTGGTATGCCAATCAGGTGGCCCGGCTGGAAGTGGCGGCAGACACCACACCTCAAGTGCTGCTTGAAGTTTTGCTGCAGATCGAACTGACCCTGGGCCGCGAGCGCGGGGCAGGGCGGCCGGCCCTGAGCGCCAGACCCCTGGACCTGGATCTGCTGCTGTTTGGAAAAACCTTCCTGGACGATCCTGCCTGCACCGTGCCGCACCCCCGCATGCAGGATCGCGCCTTTGTGCTTGTGCCCCTGGCGGAGCTGGCCCCGGACCTGATCCTGCCCATCCGTGGCCGGACAGGCGAGCCGGGCGGGCTCCCTCTGCGCGATGCGCTTGCCCGGCTCGCCTTCGAGTTGCAGGGCGACCGCATCCGGCAGGTGTCCCCAGAATCCTGAACCGTCAGGAGTGTTGCATCATGTGGAAACTTCTCATCCTCGCCCTTGCGGGCTATCTTCTTTTCAAAATGTTCACCGGGGACAAGCGCCAGAGCGCAAAACGCAAAAAGCAGGAACTCAAGGAACGCGTGGCCGCAGGTGAGCTGGTCAAGGATCCCGTCTGTGGCACCTACGTGGATGTGGATACCGATATCCGTGTCCGCCAGGGCGACACCGTGCACCGGTTCTGCAGCTATGAATGCCGCGATACCTTTGTCCGTCGCCTGGAAGCCAGGGAAGTGACACCCGAATCGGTGGTGCAGGACAAGGACAAGGAAGAAGAAGAGGCCTAAGGGAGCAGGATTGTTTTCGGGGGGAACCGAGCCGCTCGGGCCTCCGCTGGTTTTCATCACCTCCGGTCATCCCAAGGGAGCGTGCCATGGAATTTTTTCTGGATACGGCCAGCCTGGACGAAATCAGAAAGTGTAAGGCCTACGGGCTCATCGACGGCGTCACCACCAATCCGACCCTGCTGCGCAAGGAAGGTCAGGACTGGCGCAGGCAGATGCAGGCCATCTGCAAGGAAGTGGACGGCCCCGTGAGCCTGGAAGTGGTGGGCACCACGGCCAAAGAGATGCTGGCCGAAGCCCGCGAGCTTATCAAGTTCGGTCCCAACGTGGTCATCAAGATTCCCATGCTCCTGGAAGGGCTCATCGCCGTGCGGGAGCTGCACGCCATGGACATTCCCACCAACGTCACGCTGGTGTTCTCGCCCATGCAAGCCCTGTTGGCGGCCAAGGCCGGGGCGACGTATGTTTCGCCCTTCATCGGCCGGCTGGATGCCCTGGGCCAGGAGGGCATGGAGTGCATCCGGCAGATCGTCACCATTTACGACAATTACGACATCGCCACCAAGGTGCTGGTGGCTTCCATCCGCCATCCCATGCATGTGGTGGAATCGGCCCTCACCGGGGCGGATGTGGCCACGCTGCCGTTCGCCGTCATCGAGCAACTGGCCAGGCATCCACTCACGGACAAAGGATTGCAAACCTTCCTGGACGACTGGAAGGCGCTGGCCGGCGATGGGGCAGGGCAGGGATAATGACGTTCCAGACGGAGTTGCTTGCTCCCACGCCCACACGCCAACTGCGCACGGGCAAGCCGTCCCGGCTGGAGTTCCCGAACCTGCCGCGCACGCCGCTGGCCCTGGTGTGCGACAGCCTGCGCCATGCCTCCAGCGCGGGCAACGTGTTGCGACTGGCCGATGCCTTCATGCTGGAAAAAGTCTGGCTCTGCGGGGATGCGGCCTTGCCGGGATCGCCCAAGATGCGCCGCAGCACCAAGGGCGTGGAACGCTGGGTGCCCTGGGAGCTGGCCGAAGATCCTTTGCCCGTGGTGCAGCAATACCGTGAGCGCGGCTATACGATCATCTGTCTGGAGCTGGCCGAAACCAGCGTGTCGCCGTATGACGCACGGCTGCCCATGCCGGCATGCCTGGTGCTGGGCAACGAGCGCCGCGGCGTGGATCCACGCATCCTTGCCCTGGCCCATGTGGTGCTCGAACTGCCCAGCCAGGGCATGGGCAACTCCATGAATGTGGGTTCGGCCGCGGCCATCAGCATTTTCGAGATTTGCCGTCAGGCGCGGCGGCAAGGCGGTGCCGATGCACGCTGACGCCGCCTTCGTCATTCGCCGGGCTGGCCCGGCGAATGACGCCGACATCCTTCCTTTGCTGCAAGAAGCCGTGACGGCCATCCCGGACGTTTGGTACACGGCCTGTCAGCGCGAGGCCTGGAAGGCCTTGTTCACGCCGGAGCTGCTGGCCGAATGCCTGCGCCCGGAAGCGCATGCCGTGGTGGCGCATGCTGGTGCGCATCTGGTGGGATTTGCCTGCCTGGCCGGGGCCGAAGTGAAGATGCTGTACGTGCATCCCACGGTCCAAGGCACAGGCCTGGGTGCTCGTTTGTTGGGGATGCTGGAGCTCGAGGCCCGACGGCGCGGCGTGAACAGATTGCACCTGCGGGCTTCGGCCAACGCCCGGGCGTTCTACGAGCGACGGGGATTCTTACAAGACACCACAGCACAGGCTCCGACGAGTTGCGACTGCGCCGGCAACGTGTTGTGCACGTGGCTGGCTAAATCGCTGTAGCGATCGACCGGTTGTCCTTCTCACACGACACCTTTGACCACACTGGTTATCATCACATAATGTAAATTATGTTAACTTTCATATTATCACCATAAGGGCCCTTCCTGAGCGCCGATCCGCAATCCTGATCCATCTTCCCTTGAGATCATGAATTTGTCGATTTGACACCCAGGCATCCCCCGCGGCATTCCGTCCTCTGGAGGATGTCCCATGAACCAACCCGATTTCGTCTCCGTGGACTGTCGCGGCCTGGCCTGCCCGCAACCCGTGCTGCAGTGCAAGACGCTGCTGAAGTCCCAGCAGCCGGCCAGGCTGGAGGTGCTCGTGGACAACGACGCCGCCCGGGAAAATGTCATCCGGTTTCTGCAGCACCAGGGGTATGCCGTGAAACAGACCCTTGCGGATGGCATCTGGACCTTGCACGGCGCGCGAGCGGACGCCCAGGCCGCTGCAGGCGACGCCACAACGGCCGACTGCCCCGAATGCAGGATCATGTCCGATCAGGAACTGGCCGCCCTCTCCCAGCGCATCCTGGTGTTCATCCCGGCGGCCACCATGGGGCACGGGGATGACGAACTCGGCGGCCGGCTGCTCCTGAATTTCCTCAAGACCCTGCCCGAGCTCGGCGGCGACCTGTGGCGCATCATCCTGGTGAATGCCGGTGTGCAACTGGCCACGGCCGAACATCCGGCCCTGGAGCCTCTGCAGGCCCTGGAACGCGCCGGCGTGAGCATCCTGGTGTGCGGCACCTGTCTGGAGCATTTCGGACTCATGGCGGCCAAGGCCGTGGGCCAGACCACGAACATGCTGGATGTGGTCACCAGCATGCAGCTTGCCACCAAGATCATCAGGACCTGATGCGGGCCTTCTCCCTGGCGACGATCCAGCGCGCTGCAGCGTCCAGATCCGCTGCCACATGATCCGGCGTCGGGCCCGGACGCTGCAGCTCCGTCGCGCCATGGCCGGTGGTCACCAGAATGGCCGGGATGCCCACGGCCCGGCCCAGGCCCACATCCGAGCGCTTGTCTCCAATCATATACGAGTCTGACAGGCAAATGCCCAACTCGGACACCGCGGCGAGGATCAGCCCTGGCGCCGGCTTGCGGCAGGCGCAGCCGGGCTCGTCCGGCGTTTTTGCAGGGGCATGGGGGCAATAATAGAAATGCGCCAGGGGGATGCCCCGGGCGGCCAGCAGGGCCTGCAGCCGGGCATGCACCGCGTCCACCTCCGCCTCTGTGAAATAGCCGCGCCCTACCCCGGACTGATTGCTGACCACCACAGGCAAAAATCCCGCCTGCAGCAGCCGCTCCAGCCCTGCCGGCACGCCGGGCAACAGCGCCACCTGATCCGGATGGCGCAGGTAGTGTTTGTCTTCGATAAGCACGCCATCGCGGTCCAGAAAGACGGCTCGCGGCATGGACCCTCCCGTCAGTTTGAGGTGGCTGCTGCAGCATCGGCGCAGCTTGGCGCTCGCACATTTTCCCCCGGCAGGCAAGGCGCTTGCCTGTTGAACCCATTGATTACTGCTGTCTTTTCATACATGAAAAATCAAGATTATCGATTGTACTCCCCGGGGCAGGATCCGTATGGTCCCTGTCGATGCCACCATGCAGGATCCTCCGGGCTCGCACGAATCCGGCTGCATGGCTTGGTTGCAACCCGGGAGGAGCTGCCCATATGTCCGAGACCACGCGCAGGGGCTTTCTGAAACTGGCCGCCACCGGCATGAGCGGCGCTGTGGCCAGCGCAGCCTTTGCCCTGCCTGCATCCGCGAGCGGATCTGCCACGGGACAAGGCAAGCATTTGCAGGTCTGGTCCTGCGGGGGCCTGGCCGAAGCCATGCTGCCGGCCCATCAGGAATTCACCGCATCCACCGGGGTGGACATCGCCTATACCGGCGCCTTTGCGGCGGCCTTGGGCAAGTCCCTGCTGGCCAGCGGCTCCACCGAGGTGTTTGCCGGGCGGGTGCTGGATCTGGCCAAAAAACTCCGTGCCGCCGGCAGGATGCAATATTTCGTCCCCCTCTGCTTCACCAGTTACGTGATGGTGACGCCCAAGGGCAACCCGGCGGGCATCACCACCGTGCAGGACATGGCCCGCCCCGGCGTGCGCGTGGCCATGGCCCCGGAGGCATCTCCCCCTGGTGGACAGGCCGTCACTGGATTGCTGAAGAAGGCGGCATTGCTGGAAGCAGTCATGGGCAATGTGGCGCATCCGGGCACGTGCGTGCAGACGGCTGTGACCGATGTGGTGGATGGCAAAGCAGATGTGATGATTGTGGAACTGCGCGTTGCACGGCTGCCCGAAACCGCCGGCAAGCTGGACGTGTTTTCCATCCCTGATTCCCTGTTTCCTCCCGGACCGCTCACGTTCACCCTGGGCCTGATGCAGGAAGCGAAGGATCGCGCCCTGGCCGAGACCTACATGGCCTTCATGACCTCCGATGCCGGTCAGGCTCACTTTGCCCGCAGTGGCTTCATACCGGCCAAGTCAGACAAGGGCCGGGAACTGGTGGAAAAACTGGGGGTCAAGGATGTCTGAGACGCTGGCTGCACCTTCATGCCCTTCAGCTTGCCGGGCGGGTTCCCGGGGACATCGCCTGACCCTGTGGCGCAGACTCTCGCAGGTGGTCATGCTGGGGATCATCGGGCAATGGTCGTTTTACGGCATTTTCCGCTGTCCCTTTGTGGTGCCGTATCTGTCCTGCCAAAGCTGCCCGGTGGTCACCTGCCACGGGCGCATCCTGAGCATGTTCTGGGGATTCTGGCTGCTGCTGCCGCTTTCCGCCGTCCTGTTCGGGCGGGCATTTTGCGGCTGGGCCTGCCCGGGAGGGCTGGTCAGCCAGCTGATGAGCCTGGCAGCGCCCTTCAGGCTGCAGCGCCGGTCCCTGGTGTCGCGTCTGGCGCCGTACGGCAAATATCTCGGCCTGGCCACGGCGCTGTACGTGTATTTTCTCCTGGGCCAGCCGCGCACCAACGTCCCCATCCGCGTGGGCGATTTTTTTGGAGCCGTGGCCCTCACCTTCGAGCATGCGTTCCCTTTGTGGTTGTGGCGTACCGGTGTGGTGCTGGGTCTCCTGGCCCTGGGGTTGGTACTGGGCAACGCATGGTGTCGCTTTGCCTGCCCCACGGGCAGCCTGCTGGATATTTTTCGTAAGCTTTCGATATTTCGAGTCTATAAAACGTCAGCGTGCAACGATTGCAACAAATGCCTGCGCCTGTGCCCCATGGGGACACGGCCCGAAGAGCCCAACTGCACCAACTGCGGCGATTGTCTGGATGCCTGCGCTGTCGGCGCTATCGGCATCGGGCGCAAACCGCAGGCCTGACATCACTCCCCCGGCTTCCGAGGTGAGGACTGCCCCCAGCCGCAGCCCTCACCTCGGCGCTCCATCGCCCTGATGGACCACGTCCCCCCGCCAACCCGTTGGACTTTGCGCCCCCTTCGGGTATACTGCGCGTCTATTCCGTCAACTTCGTCCGTCATGGACGACAAGGGCGACACGGATGCATGGGAACGGGGGGATCATGCAAAGACGCGCGTTCATGGGTTGGCTGCTGCATCTGGGCGTGGGATTGGGATTGGACGTGGCCACCGGGCACGCCATGCCCGAGACCGCGCGCCGGGTATTTGTGCTGCAGAGCTACAACCCGGAATACGTCTGGTGCCGGGCCGTCAATCTGGGCCTGGAAGAAGCCCTGCACGGCATTGCGCTGGAGATTGAGACCGTCTATCTGGACGCCAAGCGCATCCCGGATCCTGTTCTCCTGCAGCAGGCCGCGGACGAGGCCTTTGCCCGTATGGAAGCCTTTGAACCCCATGTGGTGGTGAGCGTGGACGACGCCGCCCAGGCCCTGCTGGTGGCGCCCCGACTCAAGGGACGGGACAGGCCGCAGGTGATCTTCTGCGGCGTCAACGCGCCGCTCTCCAAATACGGCTTTCCCATGGCCAACATCTCCGGCGTACGCGAGCGTTGGCATTATCGCGAAGGCTTCGCCCTGCTCAAGCGCATCGCTCCCCAGGCCAGCCGCGTGGCGTTTCTGCTGGAAGCCTCCGATGCCGGCGGCTATGTCGTCGATGAGCTGCTGCGGGACCTGGCTGAGCACGGCCCCTACGATCTGGAGCTTGCCGGCGTGGAACAGCTGCGCACCTTCCAGGACTGGAAGGAACGCATTCTGCACTACCAGACCCATGCCGACGCCCTGGCCCTGGGTCTGTACAACGCCCTGCTGGACGACGACGGCACTGTGGTGCACCCCGATGCAGTGATGGCCTGGACAAACAGCGTCAACACCCTGCCCACCCTTGGCTTTTCCGACGTGGCCATGGAGCACGACCTGCTGTGCGGGATTCTGGAGTCCGGACACGAGCAGGGCTATCTGGCCGGGCTCATGGTCCGGGAGGTGCTCACCGGCGTCATCGCCGGGCGACTGCCCCCGCGCATCAACGAACGGGGAGTGGTGATGGTCAATCTCAAGACAGCGGAAATACTGCAGTTGTCCATCCCGTACGAAATCATCGAGGCTGCCGGGGTGGTGCTGCGATGAGAGCAGGCCGGCTGCCACATGCCCTCCCGCCCGGGGGACGGGGCAAGCTCGCGCCGGTGCTCTCCCTTTTGCTGACCGGTTTTGTCCTCATCACCATTGTTTCCTACATCCACACCAAACGCGCCGCCGAGGAGCTGGCCATGGGCCACGCCGTGCAGGCCCTGCGCTTCCTCAATCTCGAACTGGACAACCAGTTTCAGGAACTGCGCCGAAATCTGGTCCAATGGAGCAAGGAGGACATCTTTTCCCTGGCCCTGGCCGATACCTATCTGGGGCGCTCTGCCCGGGCCGCGGCCAACACCCGGCTGGCGGACCGCATCCGGGACAGGGACATCGCCCGCATCATGCTGGCAAATGCCACCGGGGACATCATTGCCGCGTCCGATCCCGGCATCATCGGCGTCATTTCCATTGCAGACCGCGGCTTCTTCCAGCGCTCCCTGACTGGCGAGACCGTGGTGGAGAGCCTCTCGAAAGGCCGGTATGTGGAATATCCCATCACCATCATTTCCACCATGGTGGCGCCCAAGGAGATGGACAAGCCCGGGGTGCTCTATCTGGTGCTGGACACGTCACGCTTTGCCCAGCGCCTGCTGGACGAGTTGCGCGTGGGCCAAAGCGGCGGCGCCGTGGTGCTGGATCCGCAAACTGGCATCATTATCACACCGTCCTGGGCCACGCCGGGCCAGTTTAATCCAGGCCCGCACCTGGCCGCCCTGGACGCCATTGCCAACACCGGGGAGGTGCTGCGATACCGCACCGGCGCTGCAGGCATGGAAACCGAACGCATGGCCGTGGCGGGCCGCAATGCGCATACCGGCTGGCTGCTGGTGGTGGAGGCGGACGCCCACGAGATTCTGGCCCCGGCCGCCTGGCTGGCCACCATCAACGGGCTCATCTCCCTGTGCATTCTGGTGCTGGCGGCGTTCTCCCTGGCGGCGCTCAACCAGGCCCTGGGCGGCCTGCGGGCCTCGGAGGCGCGGTATCGCTCCCTCATCGAAACCAGCCCCCTGGGCATCGCCACCTTCGACGGGCACGGCCGGGCCACCTATCTCAACGAACGGGCCAAGCGCATACTGGGACTGGAGACGGCCGCGTCCCTGCCCGAGGACTGGCGTCTGGAGCTGGAAGACGAGTCCGGCACCCTGCTCCCTCCCGAAACCCTGCCCATGGCCCGCGCCCTGGCCGAGGCTGCCCCCATGCACGGCTGGACAGCCTGGCATCGCCGGCCGGACGGGCAGCGTCGTGTCCTTTCCCTCAATGCCGCGCCGCTAATGGTGTCGGGGCAAGGCTCGGATGTGGTGGCCGTGATGGAGGATGTGACGGACCTGTACAACGCCCGTCAGGTGTTGCAGCATTCCAAGAAAGAGCTGGAAACCCTGGTGGAACAACGAACCCTGGAACTCACCGAAGCCAACCGCCGCCTGCTGGAGCTGGACGAACTCAAAAGCGCCTTCCTCAGCACCGTGTCCCACGACCTGCGCACCCCCCTCACCTCGGTGCTGGGATTCGCCAAGCTCATTCATCGGGAGTTCGCCAAACGCTTTGCGCCACAGGCCACGGACCCCAGGCTGGCCAAGAGCGCAACCACCATCCTGGCCAATCTGGACATCATCGTGCAGGAAGGCGAACGGCTCACCCGGCTGATTACCGATCTGTTGGACTTCTCCCGCCTGGATTCAGGATATTATCATTGGAAGGATGGTCCTGTGGATCTGGCTGCCCTGGCCAGGGACGCCGCCCGCGCCCTGGCTGCTGCCTTTGGCGAAAACAAGGGCGTGCGCCTGCGACTGGATATTCCCGAACAGCTGCCCCCCATGCAGCTGGACCCGGACCGCATTATGCAGGTGCTCATCAACCTGCTCTCCAACGCCTTGAAGTTCACGGCACAGGGAGAGGTGCTGCTTTTCGTGCGCGAAATCCACGACACCGGCCAGACCGTGGTGCAGCTGGGGGTAACGGACACTGGCGCGGGCATTGCCGCCGGGGAGATCGGCCGCATCTTCGACCGATTTTATCAGGTCGGACAGGCCGGGGGCAGCATGGAGACGAACAAGCCCCTGGGTGCGGGGCTGGGGCTGGCCATCTGCAAGCAGATTGTGGAGCACTACCACGGCCGCATTCGCGTCCAGTCGGAACCAGGGCGGGGGAGCACGTTTGTGGTGGAATTGCCGCGGGAGCATTCGCAGGCTCTGCCGGCATGACGCCCCTGCGCAGCGCGCGGCATCCGCGCTGCAACAGCAGGCACAGTGAACTGCACAAGGCGTGCAAAAACACATCGGACACTGCAACGAAAGAAGGGGACCAGCTTTCGCCAGTCCCCGTTACTTTCAGTGGTGGGCCATCAAGGAGTCGAACCTTGAACCAATGGATTAAGAGTCCACTGCTCTGCCAATTGAGCTAATGGCCCGCGCCGTCCGTGAGAAAGAGCTTCTAGCCAAGGCGGCCGGAGAAGTCAATCCTTGTGCCCACATTTTTTTTCGGGCACACAAAAAAAATGATCGCACCACGCTGTACCCCCCCGTTGGCCAGGGTTGCCATGCTTGTGGCATGGCTCGTCCTTTTCCTTGCCGGCAGCCCCGGTACCGGCCCGGGGGCGGCGGCATTCGCCCAGGATTCCACCCATGTGCTGGAATGGGAACTCGCCGCCCATCCCGACGGCCGCCTGACGGCCGTGCTGTGGATCACCCCCGGGGCGGGCCTGTACACCTACAGCCATTCTCCGGGGCTGCTGGGGCAGCCCACCACCTTTACCCCGGCGGACGGCGCAGTGCAGGCCGTGCGGTACATGCCCGGCGTGGAAAAGCCCGACACCTTCGATCCCGGCACCATCATCCGGGCCTATCTGGATCGCACCCCCCTGTTTCTTGACCTGACCGGAAGCGCCTTCCCGTTGGAGATCCGCGGCGAATTGCAGATGCTTTTCTGCTCGGACACAAGCTGCTGGCCAGTGCGCGAGGCTGTGTCCCACCGCTGGGAGAGCCGCCCCCAGACGCTGGCCTCCATGGCGTCCCCGCCGTTGCAGGCGCTCTATACCGCCTCGGCCCCGGGCAAGGCGCCCTCCCCGCCCGTGCCCGAAACTGCGACGGCAGCGGATGCCATTGTCACGGACGACTACGCCTTTGCGCCACAATTCTTCCGGCCCGGCCTGGAGGTGGGCGGCCTGGGCAAGGCCCTGCTGCTGGCGTTTCTGGCCGGCATGCTGCTCAACGCCATGCCCTGCGTGCTGCCGGTGCTCAGCCTCAAGTGTTCCGCCATCCTCGCCGTGAGCGGGCAGGAGAGCCGGCGCGAGCAGGAGCGGCAGTTCCGGGAGCATTCCATCTGGTTCGCCGTGGGCATTCTGTGTTATTTCTTCATCCTGGGCGGGGTGCTGGGTCTGGCCGGCCTGGCCTGGGGGCAACTGTTCCAGCAGCCGGCCCTGCTGCTGGGTCTGGCGGTGGTGCTGTTCATGCTGGGGCTCTCCCTCTTCGGGGTCTTCGACCTGCCCATGATCGACCTCAAGGGCAACAGCGGCCCTTCGGACCGGCCGCGGCTGCAGGCCTTCAGCACCGGCGTGCTGGCCACCCTGCTGGCCACCCCCTGCAGCGGCCCGCTGCTGGGCGGCGTGCTGGGCTGGACCCTGAGCCGCTCCCCCTCCACCATCCTGCCGGTGTTCATGACCATTGGCGCAGGCATGACCGTGCCGTACCTGGGCATGGCCATCTGGCCGAGTCTGGTACGCGTGCTGCCGCGGCCAGGGGTCTGGAACATTCACCTGGAACGCGGCCTGGGTTTCCTGCTGGTGGGAACGACGATTTATCTTGTCCAGATTCTTCCCCAATCCCTCTTCACGCCTGCCCTGGTCTGCCTGTGGGCAGCGGGCTTCTCCGCCTGGATGTGGGGTCAGTGGACCACCCTTTCCCAACCCCGGATATTGCGCTGGGGCATTCGCGCCGCCGCCGCCTGCCTGATTGCCGTCGCCGTGGCCTGGGCCTTGACCCCCGGCACCCAGGGCGTGGTCTGGGAACCCTTCGACCCCGTCCGCTTCGGGCAACATCTTGGCAATCAGCCTGTGTTGATGGACTTTACCGCGGACTGGTGCCCCAACTGCAAGGTGCTGGAAAGCACCACCCTGCGCGACAGCGTCATCAAGCCCCTGCAGGAGCGCTACGGCCTGACGCTCATCAAGGTGGATATGACCCAGGAAGACGCCCGCAAGATGGCCCTGCTCAAGGCGCTGGGCAGCCAGTCCATCCCGGTGGTGGCCATATTCCCCACCGGTGATGCCGCCAGGAGCCCCATGATCCTGCGAGACCTCTTCACCTCCGGACAGTTGGCTGACATTCTTGAAGAAACCTTTACGAACTCGCCCTGAGCGCAGGGAGCATGGATGGCCACCGCAGGAAAACTGTACATCGTGCTCATGGGCTTGCCGGCCACCGGCAAATCCGTGCTGGCGCGCAAGCTGCAAGAGACCCTGGCCGGAGACGGCCGCGCCGTACGCACCTTCAATAATGGTGACGTGCGCCGCCGCCTGTTCCCTCGCAACACGTCCTTTGCGGAATTCTACAATCCGGACAACGCGCAGTATTCGGCCCTGCGGGATGAAATCGCCCTCATCAACCTGTATGAGGCCAAGAACTGGCTGCAGGATGGCGGGGAGATCGCCATCCTGGACGCCACCAACGTCAGCCGGGCGCGCCGTGCCAAGATCGAATCCCACCTCCACGAACATCCTATTCTCTACATCGAGACCGTCAACAACGATCCTGAGCTGTATGCCTATTCCATCGACCGCAAAACCCGGCTGCCGGAGTTCTCGCATCTTTCCTATGAAGAGGCCCGGCAAAGCTTCGAGGACCGCATCAACTTTTACCGCAAATTATACACGCCCCTCAACGACGAACGAAACCATCTGGTGCTGGATACGCTGAACAACCGTGTCCTCAAGGAACACATCCAGGACCGTTTTCCGCATTACTTCCAGATTCGTGACCTGCTGGTGGCGGACTGGGTGAAGGGGCTATACTTGGTGCGCCACGGCGAGACCACCTGGAACGCCGAGCAGCGCATCGGCGGCGATCCTCTGCTCAACGATCACGGCAACTGCCAAGCCCGGGCCATGGCCGAACACCTCAAATCGCTGCCGCTGGGCTTCATCTTCACCAGTTCCAAACAGCGCAGCCGGCAAATGGCCGAACCGCTGCTATGCGCACGCCCCGAGGCCCGGCACATGGTCATCAAGGAATTCGACGAGATTCACGCCGGAATCTGCGAAGGGATGACCTATGAGGAGATGCGCCGCACCCTGCCCCAGGAATTCGCCGCCCGCAGCGCCGACAAGTATCAATACACCTATCCTGGCGGCGAGAGCTACGCCACGTTGCAGTCGCGCGTGGATCGTGGCCTCAAAAAGGCGCTCTGGATTGCAGGCGTCTCGCAAAACATCTGCATCGTGGGGCATCAGGCGGTGAACCGGGCCATCCTGGCCCAGTTCTTGTTCCGCCGGCAGCAGGACGTGCCCTACATTAACATTCCGCAGGAAAAGTATTATCATATTGTCAGTGTACAGGAAAAAAAGGTGGTGGAGCTGCTGGGATACTAGAGCATTTTAATTTTGAAAAAGGACATTGCGAGAGGGGAAACCTTTTTGCAAAANAAAGTCTTTGGGGAGGGGGGTCTGGGGGAACTCTTCTCAAAGATAAAATGCCCTAAGCAGCGAAGTGGCTGTTTGACTTGACAATAACGTCACAGATCTCTGGGAGAGGCGCAATCCAGTTGACCTGACGGGCAGGAAAATTGCACGATGCCCACGCTCGGCGTGTCGAGGACAACCTCCTCATTTTTCTTGGGATGGAATAATGAAGCCTACGTTGCGAATTGTCGTCGCCTGTGTGGCAGTGGTCTGTCTGCTGGTTGTCGAGGGGGTGGTGCTGGCTGCCTTCTCCCTGGCACTGGAAGGCGTGGAGGGGGTGTCACCTGCCGCCGTGGCCAAGGCACGCACTGCCGCCCTGCTGGGCGGTCTGGTCGCCGTGGCCCTTGCCGCCGGTGCGCTGGATGTATTCGTCCGCCGCCACCTGCTCACCCCCTTGCGGGCCCTGGCTGCCTATGCCGATGCCGTGGCCCACGGCGAGCGTCCGCCCTGCGTCTCCGGTCCGTTCATCGGCCGGCTGGCCAGCCTGCGCACGTCCTTGTGCACCATGGTGGATGCCCTGCATGACGCCCTGGACAAGGCGGCCGCCCTGACCCGTGACGCCAATGAACACGCCCTGGAAGCCGACGCCTCCCGTCGCCAGGCCCAACGGCTGATCATCAAGGACGAGACCCGCCGCACCGGCATGCTCGCTGCCGGGGAAACCCTGGAAACCGTGGCAGATTCCATCGCCACCATGGCCAAGGAACTCAGACACGTGGCCGCCGAGGTAAGCGACGGCGCAGCAGGCCAGCAGGTGGAGGTGGACCGCACGGCCGAAGCCGTCTCCAGCATGACAGCCGCCTTTGATCACGCCGCCACCCGTGCCCGCCAGGCAGCAGACAGCGCCGACGCCGCCCGCAGGCAGGCCGCACAAGGCGCCAGCGTGGTGGATTTGTCCGTAGATGCCATCACGTCCGTGCGAGAACAGGCCGCCGCCCTCTCCCAGAACATGACCCACCTGGGCCACCAGGCCGAAAGCATCGGCGCGGTGATGACCGTGATTTCCGACATCGCCGATCAAACCAATCTCCTGGCCCTGAACGCCGCCATCGAGGCTGCCAGAGCAGGCGATGCCGGCCGGGGCTTTGCCGTGGTGGCGGACGAGGTACGCAAACTGGCGGAAAAAACCATGCAGGCCACCCGGGAAGTGGGTGCCGCCATTGAAGGCATCCAGCAAGGCACGCGCACCAGCCTCTCCCACGTGGAACACGCCTCCAGCGCAGTGGAAGACGCAGCCTCCCGGGCGGCCGAATCCCGCACGGCGCTGACGGAAATCGTCTCCCTGGCCCAGGGCACGGCCAGCGAGGTGCAGGAGCTGGCCATCGTCATCGAACAGCAGGCCGGCAGCAGCGCAGACATCAGCAAGGCCGTGACCCGCATCCATGAAATTTCCGCCCGCACCACCGACGGCATGCTCGCCGCCAGCCGGACCATCGCCGCCTTGAGCCGTCAGGCGGAAGAATTGGTGACCTGCAACGGCGTGCTGCAACTCATCGGCAAGGGCGAAGTGCAGGCCCAGTTGGAGCGCATGGCCGCCGGCATGCAGGCCATGGACCCCGCCCGCATGGAGACGGACATGCGCCAGGCCGCGGCGAAATCCCCCTACTTCGAACTGCTCTACGCCACGGACGCCAGGGGCGTGCAGACCACTGCCAACATCGGCGGCGCCGGCCTGCCGCACCTGAACGACCCCGCCGCCAAAGGCCGCAACTGGAGCAACAGGCCCTGGTTCGCCGGGCCGCTCAAGCTGCAGGATACGTACATCTCGCCGGTGTATGTCTCCACAGCCACCAACTCGCCGTGCCTCACCATCTCCACCCCCATCTGGCGCGAGGACATCGTGGTGGGCGTGCTGGCGGCAGACATCCGGGTCACCGTGTCATAGAAAAACCACACCGCCCCTCCTTGCTGTGAACGCGCCCGGCACCCGCCCGGCGCGTTTTTTATTTGAGCTGAGCCAGAATGCTTGCGGCCATGAATAGCATAAAAATTTAATACGTAGCACAAAAAAGGCATGACTATTGAAACAAAGCACAACACTCACTATGCGCAAGATTTCACAAGCAAAGTAGCAGATACAACCGGAAAAAGCATTGACACGGCATGCCTCCACGCGTAGATACGAATTCTAACATCTTACGAAGACATGCATTATCAATGCCTTCAATGCACTTCAAGCTGCCTGGACCTGCCCGATGACGACGCGCAGCGCTTGGTATAGAGTGTGGAACTCCAGCCGTTACTGTCGCATGTTCCAATGCGCGCAAGCAGGCCCTGTTTGATCCTAACACTGGGTGTGTGTGTCCGAACGGACCTTAGAACTAGAGAGGACGGAGGGTACGTAAATGAAGTGTTACATTGGACGTGGCAAGGACCAGGTCGAGGAACGCCTGGAGCGCCGGGGCGTCTCGCGCCGCGACTTCATGAAGTTCTGCACGGCCGTGGCCGTCGCCATGGGTATGGGTCCCGCCTTTGCCCCCAAGGTTGCCGAGGCGTTGACCGCCAAGAAGCGCCCCAGCGTGGTGTATCTGCACAATGCAGAATGCACCGGCTGCAGCGAATCTGTGCTGCGGACCGTTGACCCGTACGTTGACGAACTCATTCTTGATGTGATTTCCATGGATTATCACGAAACCCTCATGGCTGGCGCCGGTCATGCCGTGGAAGAAGCCCTGCACGAAGCCATCAAGGGCGATTTCGTCTGCGTCATTGAAGGCGGCATTCCCATGGGCGACGGCGGCTACTGGGGCAAGGTCGGCGGCCGCAACATGTACGACATCTGCGCCGAAGTGGCTCCCAAGGCCAAGGCTGTCATCGCCATCGGCACCTGCGCCACCTACGGTGGCGTGCAGGCTGCCAAGCCCAACCCCACGGGCACCGTGGGTGTGAACGAAGCCCTGGGCAAACTGGGCGTGAAGGCTATCAACATCGCCGGCTGCCCGCCGAACCCCATGAACTTTGTGGGCACCGTGGTGCATCTGCTCACCAAGGGCATGCCCGAGCTGGACAAGCAAGGCCGCCCGGTGATGTTCTTCGGCGAAACCGTGCACGACAACTGCCCCCGTCTGAAGCACTTCGAAGCGGGCGAGTTTGCCACCTCCTTCGGCTCCCCTGAAGCCAAGAAGGGCTACTGCCTCTATGAGCTGGGTTGCAAGGGTCCTGATACGTACAACAACTGCCCCAAGCAGCTCTTCAACCAGGTCAACTGGCCGGTCCAGGCCGGGCACCCCTGCATCGCCTGCAGCGAGCCCAATTTCTGGGATCTCTATTCGCCGTTCTACAGCGCCTAGACGACCTGCGGCCAAGCTCATCGAGCACTAGCCAGGAACTTCGTTTCGCACAGGAGAAGACCCGATGTCTGAAATGCAAGGCAACAAGATCGTCGTCGATCCCATCACCCGGATCGAGGGCCATCTTCGCATTGAAGTGGAAGTGGAAGGCGGCAAGATCAAGAACGCCTGGAGCATGTCCACGCTGTTCCGCGGCCTGGAAATGATCCTCAAGGGCCGCGACCCGCGCGACGCCCAGCACTTCACCCAGCGCGCCTGCGGCGTGTGCACCTATGTGCATGCCCTGGCCTCCGTCCGCGCCGTGGACAACTGCGTGGGCGTGAAGATTCCCGAAAACGCCACTCTCATGCGCAACCTCACCATGGGCGCGCAATACATGCACGACCACTTGGTGCACTTCTACCACCTGCATGCCCTTGACTGGGTGAACGTGGCCAACGCCCTGAACGCCGATCCGGCCAAGGCTGCCCGCCTGGCCAACGATCTCTCCCCCCGCAAAACCACCACGGAAAGCCTCAAGGCCGTGCAGGCCAAGGTCAAGGCCCTGGTGGAAAGCGGCCAGCTGGGCATCTTCACCAACGCCTACTTCCTGGGCGGCCACCCCGCCTATGTGCTGCCGGCGGAAGTGGACCTCATCGCCACCGCCCACTACCTGGAAGCCCTGCGCGTGCAGGTGAAGGCCGCCCGGGCCATGGCCATCTTCGGCGCCAAGAACCCCCACACCCAGTTCACCGTGGTGGGTGGTTGCACCAACTACGACTCCCTGCGTCCCGAACGCATCGCCGAATTCCGCAAGCTGTACAAGGAAGTCCGCGAGTTCATCGAGCAGGTGTACATCACGGACCTGCTGGCCGTGGCCGGGTTCTACAAGAACTGGGCCGGCATCGGCAAAACGTCCAACTTCCTCACCTGCGGCGAATTCCCCACCGACGAATACGATCTGAACTCCCGCTACACCCCGCAGGGCGTGATCTGGGGCAACGACCTCAGCAAGGTGGACGACTTCAACCCCGACCTCATCGAGGAGCACGTCAAGTACTCCTGGTACGAAGGCGCGGACGCCCACCATCCGTACAAGGGCGTCACCAAGCCCAAGTGGACCGAATTCCACGGCGAAGATCGCTACTCCTGGATGAAGGCCCCCCGGTACAAGGGCGAAGCCTTCGAAGTGGGGCCGTTGGCCTCCGTGCTCGTGGCTTACGCCAAGAAGCACGAACCCACCGTCAAGGCTGTGGATCTTGTCCTCAAGACCCTGGGCGTGGGCCCCGAAGCCCTGTTCTCCACCCTGGGCCGCACCGCCGCCCGCGGCATTCAGTGCCTCACCGCCGCTCAGGAAGTGGAAGTGTGGCTGGACAAGCTGGAAGCCAACGTCAAGGCTGGCAAGGACGATCTCTACACCGATTGGCAGTACCCCACCGAGTCCCAGGGCGTGGGCTTTGTTAACGCGCCCCGCGGCATGCTCTCCCACTGGATTGTCCAGCGTGGCGGCAAGATCGAGAACTTCCAGCTCGTGGTGCCCTCCACCTGGAACCTCGGCCCCCGCTGCGCCGAAGGCAAACTCTCCGCTGTGGAACAGGCCCTCATCGGTACGCCCATCGCCGATCCCAAGCGTCCTGTGGAAATCCTGCGCACCGTGCACTCCTACGACCCCTGCATCGCCTGCGGCGTGCACGTGATCGATCCGGAGTCCAACCAGGTGCACAAGTTCCGCATCCTGTAGTTCCGGACGCCAGACCCAACGCAACAACCAGGAGCCCGGCCTTGCCGCCGGGCTCCTGACGTCTTATCAAGGTGTTCATGTCCAACGACTCTCCCCGCATCCTCGTCATGGGCGTCGGCAACATCCTGTACACCGACGAAGGCCTGGGCGTGCGCCTGGTGGAGCACCTGGAAGCGCGCTACGACTTTTCGGAACAAGTCACCCTGTTTGATGGCGGTACCCTGGGCATGCGCCTCATGGGACCCATCATGGAATGCGATCTGCTCATCGTGCTGGATGCCGTGCTCGGCGGCGACGAACCCGGCGCCATTTACCGCCTCACAGGGGACGACCTGCGCAAGAGCCTGGCCTTCAAGAACTCCATGCATCAGACCGATCTGGTGGATACCCTCATCTTCTGCCAACTGGCCGGGCACTGCCCCGAGGCCGTGATCATCGGCATGGAGCCCTTCGATTACGAGACCATGCACCCGGAAATCTCCCCCCTGGCCCAGGAACGCCTGCCCCTCATGGCCGAGGTGGCCCTCAAGGAAATCGCCGCCCACGGCGGCAGCTTTACTCCCAAATCGGCGTAACCAAGGAGCGCGCGCATGTGCCTTGCCATTCCCGCCCGTATTGAAACCATTGAAAATGGCGTGGCCACCTGCCGCGTGGGAGCCAGCGACACCTTTGTCAAAGCCTCCCTGCTGCTGCTGGAAGGCCAGGCTGGCCCCGGGGACTACCTGGTGGTGCATGCCGGCTTTGCCCTGCGCAAGATGGACGTCAAGGAAGCCGAAGAATCTCTGCAAGTCATGCGGGACATGGCCGCGGTGATGAACGGCGGCGACGTGCGATTCTAGAGAGAATTATCTTTGCAAAGAGTACTCGGGGGAAGAACCTTTCTAAAGAAAGGTTCTTCCCCCGAACGCTCACGACTCCAGATCCACCACGCCCAACCGCGCGGCGTAGCGCACCAGCTCAATGGTGCTGGCCAACCCCAGCTTGCTCATGATGTTGGCGCGGTGGTTGTCCACGGTCTTGCGAGAGATGAACAGCGAGGCCGCGATATCTGCCGGGTGCACGCCCTCGGCCAGCAGGCGGAAAATCTGCTGTTCGCGTCTGGTGAGCTTGGCATAGGGCGAATCTGAGATCATCGCCCGGCGATTGGAGAACTCCATCAATTTTTGCAGCACCTTGGGCGAGACAGCGCTGTCCAGGTACTGCTCGTTGCGGCTCACGGCTTCCAGGGCCCGGGCCAGGCTCTCGGCACTGGACTCCTTGAGCACATATGCGCCGGCGCCGGCGCGGAAGCTCTCGGACACAAACTCGATCTTGCAATGCATGCTCACCACCACCACGCGCAGGCCCGGCACCTCCTGCTGCAGCTCCCGCAGCAGTTCGACGCCGCTGCCGTCGGGCAGGGAAAGGTCCACGATGGCGATATCCGGCCGCACCTGCCGGGCCAGGGCCAGGGCCTCGGCGCAGCTGCCGGCTTCGGCCGTCACCTCGTACTGCCCGGTCTGCTGCACCAGGGCCTTGAGCCCCTCGCGAAACAGAGGGTGATCGTCCACAAGCAGGACCCGCCGGCAGCTCATTCGGTATTCCTTATTCCTGAATTTCTGTTGTTTCCAAGGGGAGTTCCACCACAATCCCGGCACCCTTTCCCGGTGCGGCGCGGATGCGCAGCGTGCCGCCCAGCAGGCGGGCCCGCTCGCCCATGTTCCACAGGCCCATGTGCCGATCCCGCTGCTGCCCCCCGGGCACAAAGCCCCGGCCGTTGTCCTCCACCCGCAGCAGGATGGACGGGTGCGAAGCCACCAGCTTCACCGCCACCCGCGAGGCGCCGGCGTGCTGCAGCACGTTGGACAAGGCCTCCTGCACGATGCGGTAGATGTTGATCTGCCGATCGAAGTCCAGCTTCACCGCATCCATGCCATCGGCTCGAAACTCCACCGGCAGGCCGCAGCGGGCAGAGACATCCTCGCACAGTTTGAAAATGGTGCTCACCAGCCCCAGCTGCGCCAGGCCCGGGGGCTGCAGGTCATAGGCGATGTTGCGCACGGCGCCGATGATTGCCCCTGCTGCTGCCGCCAGTTCCTGCGCCTGCACCCGTGGCTGGTCGTGCGCCAGGGATTCCAGGCCGATTTTGAGCATGGACAGGGACTGGGCCACGTCGTCATGCAGTTCCCGGGCAATGCGCTGGCGCTCGGTCTCCTGGGCGCGGATGAGTTCGCGGGACAGGGCCTGCAACCGTTCCTCGGCCCGTCTGGATTCCAGGATGCGTCCCAGATTTTCGGCCACCGCCTGCAGCAGTTTGGCTTCTTCTTCCAAAAAGGGGGGGTCCGACGCCCCCTGCAACCCGGGCATGCCCGGAGAGGGTGGCGGCCAGTGCAGATAGCACAGTTCGATACGGCCGGCCGGGGCGGCCTCGGCCACAATGCGTCGCGTCTGCCGCCAGGGGGTGCGCACAAAGCCCGGCGTGGCGAAGGCCTGTCCTTCCAGCTCCACCCGGGCCGCGGCCAGCTCCGGATACCGCCACGCCTGGCAGAGCAGCCCGGCCACCTCCCGGGCCAGCACAGCCAGAGGCAGTTCCCGGCGCTGCGCCAGACGCGAGACAGCATACAGGCACTCCAGCTCCTTCACACGCTCCCGCAGTTCCAGTTCCGTGACGCGCACGGGTGCCGGAGTTTCGGTGCTCGGATGTTTGGATGTGCTGGACATGGCGTGCTCGCCGCGGTGCAGGGTTGAAGCGTTGCCGCCTATGCATCAAGTGTAGCACCGGCCACGATGGATCGCCACAAGGGCCTCGGGGGGGCCGGGGATTCGGGGGAAAGCCTTTCTTTCGAAAAGGGTTTCCCCCGAGAACTCCTTTCAATGATAACGTACCCTACCCCAGCAGAATGCGGCGGGCGAACTCGTCGCCGGCCTGGGAGAAGGTGGGAATGCCGGTTTCGCGGGCCGTCTCCTCGTTGGCCGAGAAGAGATCCTGCCGGCTGATGCCGCTGAGGCGGAACTTCCGGGCACCGGCCATGAGCTGCTGCAGGCCTGCGCCCAGCTTGTCCGCCAGACACCACATGGCCACTGCACCCAGGGGCAGTTCCTTCATGGCCTTGGGGCCCACCTTGGCCTGCACTTCGTGGAAGCAGGCAAAGAGCTTTTCCGGGGTCTCGCCCATGGCCTGGACGGTTTTGGGCAGGCTATCCCAATTGCCGTGCACGGCGGCCTTGCGATCGGGGTACAACGCGCCTTCGATGTTCGCGCCCAGGAATCCGGGAATCATCATCGCCCGGCCCATGCACACCAGCTTGGTGTAGGGTGCGCCCAGGGCCAGGGCCTTGAAGAGGTGGTCTTCACGGACCAGACCGCCGGCAAAGGCCATGTCTGCCGGACGCTGGCCCTGGGCGGCAACCAGGGCGGCATATTCCGCGGCCTTGGCATGCAGGGGCAGGGAGGGCACGCCCCAGGTTTCCATCATGTTCCAGGGGCTCATGCCGGTGCCGCCGCCGGCGCCGTCGATGGTCAGCAGATCAAGCCGGGCGTCCGCAGCCAGGCGGATGGCCATGGCCAGGGCTTCCAGGCCGTAGCAGCCGGTCTTGAGGGAAATGCGCTTGAAGCCGCAGCGGCGCAGTTCGGCCACGGCATCCATGAAGTTGGCGCGCACGCCATCCCAGCCGGGCTGCTCCGTGAAGCCCAGGCGGCTGTGCCGGGCAAAGCAGGTGACGGCGCCGTCGGCAAAGGCCTGCTGCACTTCGGGCAGATCGGGATCAGGATCCACCAGGTAGCCGCGTTCCTTGAGGAACTGGGCATAGGCCAGGCTGGAGACCTTGATTTCCCCGCCAATGCTCTTGGCCCCCTGGCCCCATTTGAGTTCAATCATCACGTCGTCGCCGTGGGTGTCCACGATGTACTGGGCCACGCCGTTGCGGGCGTCCTCCACATTGAGCTGGACAATGATGGCCCCGTAGCCGCCATCCATGTAGCGCCGGTACACGGCAATGCGGCGGTCCAGCTCCGGCGCTTCGGCAATGCGGCCGTTGTCCAGACGGGCTTCGCGGTCCACACCCACCACATTCTCCCCCACCACGATGGGCACGCCCACCAGGGCGCAGCCCGAGGCAAAGGCGTCCCAGTAACGGGCGGCGATGATGGTGGATCCCAGGGCGCCGGTCATGATAGGCAGGCGGGCCTTCATCTGACTGTCTGCGCCGAAGGTGGTTTCCAGGCTGACGTTGGTGAACAGACAATTGTCCGCATTGGCGGACACGCCGGGGGGCAGGCCCTGTGCGCCGAACAGATTGCCCTGAATGCGCAAGGAGTTGTAGGAAACACCCACATGGGTGGTATTGTCGCTGCCGGCGGTCACCATGCCGAAGTCCCTGGGGTACAGCACGGCCCTGCCGCGCAGGCTGGAAAGCCACGTCTCGCATTTGCCGGCGCAGTCCGCCCGACACAGGGTACACAGGCTGGATTCGCACGCTGCGCCGCGGTTGGCGCTTCCGATCACGTCGTTCTGTCTGGGCCGAGTCTGCATCCGCATCTTCCTTGCGTGAAGGGTTGAACAGGTATCTCTGGGCATGGGAGGCATGGGGGCCCTACCCGCCCCTTGCTGAAAAATTGCCTTGAAATACCGGCAGATGCAGGTATGGTCGATAGGTAATCCACTCGTTTGTGCGGGATACCATCCCGGATTCTCCCGGGAAAAACTCCCGGGAACTTGAGGGCCGGGGACTATTCACCCACTCTTGACACAGGTGTATGCAATGGTCATGCATCACCACCACCGCACAACATCCATATTCATACCCACGCCATTCATCATGCCCTATTGCCCTCCTCCCGCGGATGTCGTCCTCCTCGCCCTGGCCCGCCGTCTGGCGCAGGCCACGGACGACCGCGCCGTGCCGGGGGACTGGACCTGGCTGGACGGCTCGCGCATTCGGGCGCAGCTGCACGCCAACAAGGCTGCGGCGGCCCTGCCCTGGAATCTGGCGTATTTCGATCTCAAGGAAGGCAACCTGCTGCTGGCCTGGCTGGATGCCGACACCCTTGTCCTGCAGTTGTCCGGCGAGATGCGCGGCCTTGCAGCCTTGAATTTCGGGGATGCCCTGCTGGAAGGGCTGGAGCTCGGCTGCTCCCGGTTCGTGCTGGATTTTGCGCAGGTGGCGTATCTTGGCCAGGATGCCCTGCATCTGGTGGCCATGCTGTGGCGGGAGCTGGGGCAGGAAGGCCGCCAGCAGCAGCTGTTGTTGCAGCATGCAGCGGGCTTCCCCGAACTGCGCAGGGCGGCGCCCTCATGTTTCTGATCTCCGACGCCGCCCAGGCGCGCAAAGCCGCCCGCCAGGCCCCCGGGGCAGACGTGGGCGTGGATTTCGGCACCGGCCATGTGGTGATCTGGAAACGCGGCCAGGGCCTGGTGCTGCATGCGCCAAGCATCATTGCGCTGAACTGCAAGGCACAGCACCGGGTGCTGGCGGTAGGGGATCAGGCCAAGCGCTATGCGGGCAGAACGCCCAGGGGCATCCGTGTCATCAGCCCCATGCAGGGTGGCATGGTGGCGGATCTGGACATGGCCGAAACCCTGCTCAAGACCTTGCTGCAGTCCTGCCATGGCCCCGGCCGGCGACGGCGGCTGGCCATCGCCATTCCCCTGGACGCCACGGACGTGGAACGCAATGCCCTGCTGGGGCTGGCCGGCGAGCTGGGCTATGCCGCGGTGCAGGGGCTGCCCTCGCCCCTGGCGGCAGCCCTGGGGGCCGGCCTGCCCGTTCTGGAACCCCGGGCAAGCATGGTGCTGGATCTCGGCAGCGGCTGCTGCGAAGCTGCCATCGTGGCCATGGGCGGCATCGTGACCAGCCGCACCCTGCGCAGTGGCGGGAATGAGTTGGACGCCGCCGTGCAGCAGCAGATCCGCCTGCAGCATCACCTGCATGCCGGGCAGGAGGCCTGCGAAGCCCTGCGCCAGGATCTGGGCTCCCTGGATCCGGCACACGACACGCGGCGGCTGCCCATCAAAGGCCTGGATACCCGCAAGGGCCTGCCATGCGCCATGGAGATTGAGGCTGCAGAACTGCGGCCAATCCTGACACGCTTTGCCCTGGCCGTGGCAGACACGGCCCGCAGCGTGCTGGAACGCTGCCCGCCGGAACTGTCCGGCGATCTGCTGGAAAGCGGCATCACCCTGTGCGGCGGGCTGGCCCTACAACACGGGCTGGCGGCCTTCCTGCAACAGGAGCTGCGCCTGCCCGTGTTCCAGGATGCCGCCCCCCTGACCACCGTGGCCCGGGGGCTGGGCGCGGCGTTCTGATCGTGTCCTCTTGAAAAGAGTGCTCGGGGGAAAACCTTTCTGGAGAAAGGTTCTTCCCCCGAACCCCCTTTNTTTCCCCTCTCGCAATATCCTTTTTCAAGGTTAAAATACTCTAACGAAAGGTTCGTCCCCCGCATGGCGTTTTCATCCGGCTACGAACACGCCTCCAGCATGCGCGTGAGGCTCGCCCTGGCCGGGGCCGTGTCTGCCTCGTCCACGGTGGTGGCTGCGGTGCGCCCTTCCAGCATGGCTTCCAGGGCGTCGGCCAGGCGGGCTTCGGTGGTCTTGTTCATGTTGCTGCAGCCGGAACGCCACAGGGGCAGGATAGTCTTTTCCGCGGCATGACGTCTGGTCAACCGGTCCACCAGATTGCATTCCGTGCCGATATACACCCGGCTGCCGGCCGGGGCCTCGGCGGCATACTTGATGAGGAAGGACGTGGACCCGGCGCCGTCCACGGCGTTGACCACTTCCTGCGCGCATTCGGGATGCACGGCAATCTTCGCCTCGGGATACTGATCGCGGACCTGCTGAATCTGCGACAGCTTGAACCGGACGGCGTGCACCGGGCAGTTGCCCGGCCACAACAGCAGCCGGGCCTGCAGGGCAGCCTGCGCGTCAATGCGTTCGCCGCGGCCGCGAATATCCAGCCTGAGGCGCTTTTCTGCGGGAATGCCCAGCTTGTTCGCCGTGTTGTGGCCAAGGTGCTGGTCCGGCAAAAAGAGCACCCTGCCCTGTTGCCCGGCTTTGTCTGCCTGTGCCAGGGCCCATTGCAGCATGGTGGCGGCATTGGCCGAGGTGCACACCGCCCCGCCAAAGCGCCCCACCACGGCCTTGGTGGCCACGGAAGTATTGACGTAGGCCAACGGGATTACCGGACTTTCAGGATGCTGCAACCGCTGGAGCACGGCTTCCACATACGTTGCCGGAGACATTTCCGCCATCACGCAGGCGGCCTCGGGCACGGGGTTGAACACCTGCACCCCGGCCGGAGCCAGCAGCGCGGCGGATTCGGCCATGAAGGCCACGCCGCAGAACACCACGTATTTCGCGGCCGTGCCAGGGATGGCCCGGGCCAGCTCCAGGGAATCCCCGGTCTGGTCCGCGTGCTGCACCACGGCGTCTTCCTGATAATGATGCGCCAGGATGACGAGATCCCGGCCCAGCTTGGCCTTGATGGCAAGAATGCGTTCGGTGGGCGTCATGCGGCGTCCTTATTGGTCCGTTGGGGCGATGCACAGGCTGAGATCGGCCACGGGGGCGGAATGGGTCAGCCGCCCCACGCTGACGAAGTCCGGTCCCAGGCTGGCAATGGCGGCCAGAGTGTCGAGGGTGACGCCGCCGCTTACCTCGCTCTGCACCGTGGGAGGGATGCAGGCCAGGGCCGCGCGCAGCGTGTCCAGGTCCATGTTGTCCAGCAGGCACCGGTCCACCCCCAGGGCCACGGCCTCCTGCACGTCGGCCACGGTCCGGCATTCCACCACCATGGGCGGGCACGGATCGTAGGCGCGGCGCAGGGCCGTGACCGCGGCGGTGATGGAGCCTGCGCGGTCGATATGATTATCCTTGGCCATGAGCATGGAATGCAGATCCATACGATGATTGCAGGCCCCGCCCACGCGCACGGCGTATTTTTCCAGGGCCCGCAGGCCGGGCAGGGTCTTGCGAGTGTCCAGCAGGGTGGTGTTCGTCCCCTGCAGCTGGGCCACGTATGTCCGGGTCAGGGTGGCAATGCCGCTGGCGTGGCACATGCAGTTCAGAATCACCCGCTCCGCAGCCAGGATGGTCCAGGCGCTGCCACGCAACAGGGCCAGCCGCGTGCCGGGGAGCACATCCGCCCCCTCTTCCACCAGATATTCCGCCACCACGCCGCCGCCGGCCAGTTCCAGGACCAGGGGAATGAGCGGCAGCCCGGCCACGCGGCAGTCGTCCTTGGCCAGCAAGGTGGCCGTCAAGGATTCCTGGGCCGAAAAGATGCCGCGGGAGGTCAGGTCTGGCCCGTCCTCGTCCAGGGCGGTCTGGAGCATGCAACGGATCTGGCGCTGCTGGGTGGCGTCAGGGACTACAACATCCAGGGAGGGAACCATAGGCAGCCTTTTTCCAGGCGGGCGCAATGGGGAATGTGAAGGATTGTGCTCGCCGCAAGGTGTTGGTAGAAGGAGGCGCGCATCTTGTTAGGCCGTCGCCTTGGGTTTCGTCAAGGTGGCTTTCCGGTGGAGAGGATCAAAAAGGTATGGAAATGGACAAACAGGAAATGGACATCCGCCACCCTTCGCAAGCCCCCCGCGACGCCGAGTCCCTGGCCGGTCTGGTGCACGACCAGCAGGAATCCTTCGAGAACGTGCACCCTGCCGACGCCGCAGACCACCTGGAGGCCATGCCCCTTGAGGAACAGGTGGAAACCGTCGGCAATCTGGATCCCGAGGACGCAGCCAACGCCATCTCCGAGATGGACACCCACCGCCGCGCCCAGCTCATCGCCACGCTGGACCCGGACCAGGCCGCGCACATCTTCTCCCAAATGCCCTACGACGACGCTGCCGACGTGCTTGACGAGCTGCCCCGCCCCCTGCGCGAGACCATGCTCAAACGCATGCACAAGGAAGACGCCGCCCAGATAGCCCACCTGATGCGCTACGACCCCGACACCGCCGGCGGGGTCATGAACACGGAAAACGTCATCCTGGATCACGGCCTCACGGCAGACCAGGCCATCGCCATCCTGCGCCGGGACATCGAAGACAAGGAAATCCCGTACTACGCCTATATCGTGGACGAAGACGAACGGCTCAAGGGCGTGGCCTCCTTGCGGGAGCTGCTGGTGGCCCGGCCGGGCGTGCTGCTGCGCGATCTCATCAAGGATCAAACCCTCATCACCGTGCATTCACGCACGGACAAGGAAGAGGTGGCGCGCAGCCTTTCGCATTACAACTTCCTGGCCCTGCCCGTGGTGGACGACGCCGGCAAATTTCTGGGCGTGGTGACGCACGACGACGTCATTGACATCATTCACGAAGAAGCCAGCGAAGACATGCTGGGGATGGTGGGCGCCGGCGTGGATGAAACCGTGGACACGCCCTGGCGCCAGTCCGTGCTCAAACGGCTGCCCTGGCTGTGCGTGAACATGTTCACCTCCCTCATGGCGGCCATCGTGGTTGGTTTTTTTGAGGAATCCATCGAAAAAATGGCCATCCTGGCGGTGCTCATGGGCATTGTCTGCAACCAGGGGGGCAACACCGGGCAGCAATCCCTGGCGGTGGTCATCCGGCAGTTGGTGCTGGAAGCCATGGACCGTAAAAAATCTTCCCACGCCATCCGACGCGAATTGCGCATCGGCCTGCTCAATGGGCTGGTCATCGGCGTCTTGGTGTCTGCTGCAGTGACGCTCGTCACCAAAAATCTGGTACTGGGCATGGTCATGGGCGGGGCGCTACTGATGAACATGACACTGGGGGCCACAGTGGGAGCGTCCATCCCCCTGGTGTTGCGGCGTCTTGGGCGCGATCCTGCCCAGGCGTCCAGCATTTTCCTCACCGCCTGCACAGATACTGGCGGCTTTCTGATTTTCCTTGGATTGGCCACCCTGTTTCTGCTATAACCCCAATCGGCGGCGTGACAGACTGTCGCGCAACCGTGACATTGACGAACGCCTGCGCGCAGGCTATAAATTCGGATGCGCCGGCGCTGCGAGAAGGCTGCGCCGGACATTTATTCTGGATCATCCGCAAGCTGCCGCGTGCATCCGGTGCACCAGGCGCGTCCTTGCTGCACACACTCAGCTTCTTGAGCAGAAAGAGCCCCCAAGGAGGCGTGACGATGGCGAAAGCGAAGGCCGAAGCACAGATGGCCACCCAGACTTCTGCCGAACAGGGAACCGAGACCGCAAGCCCGGGGCAGGAGCAGGCGGGCGCGCCGGACCTGGCCAAGCTGAAGGAAAAACTGGTGCTCACCGGGGCGGACATTGTCGCCATCGGCGAAGAGGCCGAACTTTTGGTCGGCGGCAAGAACTACAACACCGCCATCATCAGCCAGGTATCGGGCATCCGCGCCCCGCAATTCCGCGCCATTTCCTCCATCGCCTTCCACAGAGTGCTCGACGAAACCAAGGTGAACGCCACCCTGGTGCGCCAGCTGGTGGACCGCGAGTACAACCGGACGGACTGGAACGATGCGGAAATCAACAAGGATCCCGAATACCTCAAACACTTTGTGCGCCGTTTGGCCAAGGACGTCAAAAGCGAGACCCGGGCCCATCCCGGCGCCAACCAGCTCAAGCTGCGCACCTTCATCAACAACGTGGTGGAAGGTTTCGCCACCTCGCCCGAAGGCATAGACCAGCTTCGCAAGCGTTCCATGCTGGTGCAGGTGGGCATCCTCTCCGTGGAAATGCCCAAGGACATCGAAAACGCCGTCCGCGAGGCCTACAACGAGATCTGCAAGGAAGCCGGCATCGAAGATGAACCCGTGGCCGTGCGTTCCTCCGCCGCAGGGGAAGACAGCCGCAAAAAAGCCTTTGCCGGCCTGCAGGATACCTACCTGAACATCGTGGGCGACACCCAGTGCGTGGAAGCCTACCAGTGGGACTGCGCCTCTGCCTACAACCTGCGCTCCATGACGTATCGCCGCGAGGCCATCCTGGACGCCCTCATCAAGGCGGAAGACTCGGGCGACGATGAAATCGCCACCAAAGCCAAGATCGAGTGGTCCATCGAGAACACCTCCCTCTCGGTCTGCATCATGCGCATGATCAACCCCGTCATCTCCGGCACGGCCTTCAGTGCAGATACGGCCACCGGCTGCCGCGGCACCATGCGCAAGGATCTCGTCTCCATCGACGCCAGCTACGGCCTGGGCGAAGCTGTGGTGGGCGGCATGGTCACCCCGGACAAGTTCTACGTCTTCAAGCGTGGCGACGGGTCCGAAGTGGTCATCCGCTTCATGGGCGCCAAAGACAAAAAAATTGTCTACGACGACGTCATGGGCGGCACCAAAATTGTGGATGTGCCCGAACACGAAGTCTACCGGTGGGCCCTCTCCCTGGCTCAGGCCGAGGAAGTGGCCAAGGGCGTGCGCGCCGTGAGCGCCGCCTATGACGGCATGATCATGGACACCGAGTTCTGCTTCGACGCCGCAGACCGCCTCTGGTTCGTCCAGGCCCGGCCGGAAACCCGCTGGAACGAAGAATTCGAGCACCACCCGCACACCATTTACATGCGCCGTCTGGAAGTGGAGCCCAAGGCCCGCCAGAACGCCGAGTTGGTGCTTGAAGGCAATGGCGCCTCCCGCGGCGCCGGACAGGGCACCGTAAAGTTCCTGCGCAGCGCCCTGGAGCTGAACAAGATCAACAAGGGCGACATCCTGGCCGCCGAACGCACCGACCCGGACATGGTGCCCGGCATGCGCATTGCTGCCGCCATTCTGGCCGATGTGGGCGGGGATACCTCCCACGCCGCCATCACCTCCCGGGAACTGGGCATCCCTGCCGTCATCGGCATCGGCCGGCTGGAAATGCTCAAGAGCCTGGAAGGCCAGGAAATCACCGTGGATGGCTCCACCGGCAAGGTGTACCGCGGCACCCTGCCCCTGGTGGAAGTGGGTGGGGAAATCGACGTCTCCTCCTTCCCTGCCACCAAAACCAAGGTGGGCCTCATCCTGGCGGATGTCGGCCAGGCCATGTTCCTTTCCCGCCTGCGCGAATCCTCTGATTTCGAAGTCGGTCTGCTGCGCGCCGAATTCATGCTCGGCAACATCGCCATCCATCCCCTGGCCCTGGAAGCCTACGACAACGGCGTGCTGGAACAGGTGGTGGAAAAACACATCGAAGAACTGGACAACGAACTCACCAAGATCATCCGCGACCAGATGGCCGCCGGCGTGGTCTCCGTGGACATGAAGCTGCGCCAGTACGTGGGCGTGGTGACGGGTATCGCCAAGGAGCTGGACGCCCTGACCGAACGCGAATCCACCCGCTCCACCGAAGAAGTGCTCTCCATCCATCGCCAGATTCGCGAACTGGACAAGAAGCTTGATGAATACGTGAACCTGGCCTCCCAGCGTATCGACGTGCTCAAAACCAGCACCGATCTGGAAGAGCATGTGGCCGTGATCATGGGCTACAAGGACAAGATCCTCGCCCACGCCGGCAAGGACCCCGACTCCCGCAAGCTGCGCCAGGAGTACGAGGCCGCCATCAAGGCCCAGGTCGAAATGGTGAAGGACGATCCCCAGATCAAGACCATGCTCGAAAAAATCGAGAACATGCGCCGCGATGTGGCCCTCAAGGTGGGCCTGCTGGGAGCCATGGAAAGCGTGACCGGCGTGCCCCGCCGCATCAAGGAAATCCTCAAGGCCCGCGGCTACCGCACCGGCCGCGAGCATTACGTGCAGACCCTGGCCCAGGGCCTGGCCCTGTTCGCCATGGCCTTCTCCGGCCGGCCCATCATCTACCGCACCACGGACTTCAAATCGAACGAATACCGCAACCTCATCGGCGGCATTCTCTTTGAAGAATTTGAAGACAACCCCATGCTGGGCTACCGCGGCGTATCCCGCAACATCCACGACTGGGAGCTGGAAGCCTTCAAGCTCGCACGCGGCATCTTCGGCGGCTCCAACCTCCAGCTCATGCTGCCCTTCGTGCGCACCCTGGAAGAAGCCCGCTCCATGAAGCGCTACCTCGAACAGGTGCACCACTTGCGCAGCGGCAAGGACGGCCTCAAGCTGCACCTGATGAGCGAAATCCCCTCCAACGCCATCCTGGCCAAGCAGTTCATCGAGGAGTTCGACGGCTTCTCCATCGGCTCCAACGACATGACCCAGATGGTGCTGGCCACGGACCGCGACAACGCCCGCCTGCGCCATATCTACGACGAAGAAGACCCTGCCGTCATCTGGGCCATTCTGGTCACCATCTTCACCGGCCAAAAGATGGGCAAGAAGGTGGGCTTCTGCGGCCAGGGCGTGTCCAACTCCCTCATCCTGCGCGGTCTGGTGAGCATTGCCGGCATTGTCTCGGCCTCCGTCGTGCCGGACACCTATGCCCAGACCAAGTTCGATGTGGCCGAAGTGGAAAAGGAAAACCTCAGCGCAGACAAACTGGGCGACTGGCTCTGCCAGCAGTTCCTGGAACGCCTCAAGAAGGCCATCAAGGTCAACAACTACGAACACATTCTCAAGAAGTACACCACCGCGGCGGACTTCATGGAATGGTACGAAGGCGAGTTGGCCCGCCTGCACGAACAGTTGCGCGACAACATGGACGCGGCCAAGGAAAGCTTCTACCGTCAGGAGATGGAGAACTTCCGCGCCACATTCCACAAGGCCGCCATCTATGCCAACTGGAACTGGAACGAAACCGTGACCGACGCCCTGCACCACGCCGGCTTCGCCACCTTCGGCGAGCAGGCCGCGGCCCTGGCCGAGCAGCGCAAGAAGCACTGGTAGTAGCTGCTCAGCGCACCGCCATCATCACGGCGCCCTCCTGCTCGGCAAGGGGGCGCCGTTTTTATTGCTGCAACAGACTGACCGCACACTTGCCCCGCGCGCGGATCGTGGTATGCTCCGGCAATGCGACTGGATTGCCACGCCCACACCCGGCGGTTTTCCGCCTGTTCGTCCCTGGCCCCGGAGGAACTCTGCCGCCTGGCCCTGGCCCGCGGGCTGGATGCAGTGGTGTTCACCGAACATCATCATCAATGGAGCCGGGAGGATCTGATCTTTCTGGAAGCGGCCCACCCGCCCCTGCGGCTGTATGCCGGCATGGAACTGACTCTGGCCGAGCACTATGACGTGGTGCTCATCGCCCCGCCGGCATTGCTGACGGAGCACTGCCCGGGCCGTCCGGGCCTGTCCCTGGCCGAGGTGGCCCGCGGGCTGGCCCCGGTGCGCAGCCAGGTATTCGCCTTTGTGGCGCACCCGTTCCGCTATTCGTGCGATATTCCGAACGAACTCATGGATATTCTGCACTGGGTGGACGGCGTGGAAGTGAATTCCGTCAACCTGCTCAAGTACAATCACACCCTGCACCAGGGGTTTGTGGCGCCCACAAACTGGGCTTGCTACACGCATGCCCTGCGGCTCGTGCCGCGGATAGCCTTGTATAATACCGATTGCCATCATCCACCCGGGGTGGGCGTGCTGGCCAACGAGCTGCCCGCTCCGCCTCCGGAAGACGAAGCCGCCCTGGTGCAACTGCTGCGCACCACCCCCATTGCCCAATGGCAACACGCCACGGCCCTGCGCGCCATGCTGGACCCGGACTAGAGCATTGTAATTTTGAAAAAGGACNAAGGTTTTCCCCCGAGAACTCCTTTCAAAGATAACTTGCTCTATTGAAACGCCGCGTCGGAAAGCATGGTTTTGCCGCGCAGAAATGCCGCCAGCATGGGACGGCTCTCGGGATGCACACGCATGGGAGAGATCGCAGGGCGTTTGTGCCCCTGCAGCAGCAGGGCCCGATCCATGGCATCGGCCTGGAACAGCTGCACCGGCACAAGCAGGCTCCGGGCCTGGCTGATGCCGCCGGACCACACCAGCCGGACCGGCAACACCGTCTTGCGGCCGGACGGCAGCTTTCTGGAAACCATCACCCCTGTGCGAAGCAGCACCTCTGCCGCCACGCCGGGACGCATGGCCCCCCAGACAGCCCAATGCGCCAGAAACTGCGGGGCCAGGGCCACGTAATACCAGGGGTCCACCTTCCAGGCCAGGGACCGGGGGGAGAGGTTCAACAGCTGCGGCCGCGCCTGCATCTGGCGGGCAAGGGCATGCTGCAGCCGGGTCAGCTCGCTGGAATAATCGAGCATGGCTGCCACTCCTGGCTACAGCGAAAACCTCGGGAACTTCTTTCTGTTTTTCTCGATGAAATCCAAAAACTTGCGGGACATTTCCAGACCCGGGTTGAGCTCCAGGCTCTTTTGCAGCAGCTCCGTGGCCTTGGCGACCTCGCCACGCTCGTAATGGATGCGGGCCATGTTGTGATAGATGTGGTCGTCGTTGGGTGAGAGTTCCAAGGTGCGGCGGTACATCTTCAAGGCCATGTCCGGCAGATTGTTTTTGCGCAGGCCAATGCCGAACTCGTTGAACATGTGCTTGTGTCGCGGGGCGAACTCGCCGTCCATGGTGGCGACTTTTTCAAACAACTGCAGGGCCTTGATTCTATCTCCCCGCTTGAGATGGGCCACCCCCAGCACAAATTCCGCCCTGGCGCGCTGTTCGGCCTGGTCTTCGGCTGCCTGACGTTTTTTGTCCTGAACATCCTTGCGCCGCTGCAGCAGGGCGGCCATTTCGTCTTCCCCGTCGCCAAGGGGGGTGCGGTCCAGGCTTACTTTGCCTGCCTGCCCTGGCGGGGACAGGTCGGGAATGTCTTTGAGCTGCAGCGGGAGCAGGGACGTGTCTGCCGGGTCTGCAGCGGGTGCGGAGGGCTGCCCTTCCGGGCCAGGACGCCACAGGGCTTTGGTGCCCTGCTCCACAAAATAATCCGGCTCGAACGTGAAGCGGGCGCTCAGCTCCGTCGTGGTGATCGGACGCTTTTGCCCGGTGGGAATGAGGTTCTGGTTCAACGGCTGGATGCTGAAGCTGCCGTCATCTTCCGTTTGCACGGCCCAGAACCGCTTGACCTTGGCGGCACGACGCGTCATCCCCGCAATGAGCGGGGTGCTGTGGGTGCTGGAGTAGATGCCTTTTTTGACAGACGAATCAGCCATACGATCTCCGCGCAAAAGTCGAGAATCCGACGCTGCGCCGCAGTGGCTGCCAGGACACGCCGGAAGACAACACGGTGATGCCAGCCTGCGGGCGCGCGGTCAAGTCGTTACGAAGGGGGTGCCATGACGATTCGGGAACTTGACGAGGAAAAGCCTAGAGCATGTTGTGTTTGAAAAGAACTCTCGGGGGAAACCCTTTCTGGAGAAAGGTTCTTCCCCTCTCGCAATGTCCTTTTCCAAAATTAAAATGCCCTAGCCCAGCCAGCGCTTGCGGCGGCGGTAATGCTTGACGTCCTTGTAGCGCTTCTTCTCGCCGCCATGGCTCATGCCCAGGTAAAATTCCTGCACGTCCGGATTTTGCAGCAGGGCCTGGGCCTCGCCTTCCAGCACGATGCGGCCATTTTCCATGATGTAGCCATGGGAGGCGATATTCAGGGCAGCGCGGGCATTTTGCTCCACAAGCAGAATGCTCACACCCTCGTCGGCGTTGAGTCGTTTAATGATGGTGAAGATGTCTTCCACCAGCAGCGGGGCCAGGCCCAGGGAGGGTTCATCCAGCAACAGCAGCTTGGGCCGGGCCATCATGGCGCGGCCGATGGCCAGCATCTGCTGTTCGCCGCCGCTCATGAAGCCGGCCAACTGCTTCTTGCGCTCGGCCAGGCGGGGAAAATAGTCATAGACCCGTTCCAGGGAGGGAGCCAGCTCCGCCCGCGGCCGGGTGAAGGCCCCGCAGCGCAGGTTCTCCTCCACGGTCAGGTCCTCGAACACCCGCCGTCCTTCCATGACCTGAAAAATGCCCGAACGGACGATCTTGTCCGGCGGCAGGCCATGCACGGGGCGATCCTCCAGCAGGACCGCCCCTTCCGTAATCTCGCCGTTTTCGCCGGCCAGCAGGCCGGAAATGGCCTTCAGGGTGGTGGACTTGCCGGCACCGTTGGCCCCCAGCAGGGCGGTGATCTTCCCGGCGGCAGCCGTGAGGGAGAGGCCCTTGAGCACGAGGACCACCTCGTTGTAGACCACCTCCAGGTTTTCCACGCGCAGCATGTCCACAATCCGACTCCTTCTGCAATCCTGCAAAGCAGTTACTACTTGCCCAGCCATTCGGCTTTGCGTTCCAGCACTTCGGTGCCCACCTTCACCAGCTTGCCGCCTTCGACCTTGTAGATGAAGGAGGTCATGGTGGGACGATGATCGTCCGGGAAGAAGGACACGGGCGGGGTCAGCCCCAGGGGATCAAAGTCGCGCAGGGCCTCGGTCTCGTTTTTCACGGCCTCCCCGGTCAGCGTCCCCTTTTCCAGGGCGCGGCGGATGGCCTCGGCCATGACGTAGGTGGAGGCGAAGCCACGGTAATAGTGCGTCATAGGGATCTGGCCGCCGGTGAGTTCCAGGATGATCTTGTTGCCGGCGGTGTCGTCATAGCCGGTGGACGCACCCTGCACGGTGTAGGCGCCTTCGGCGGCATCACCAGCGAGTTTGAAGAGGTCTTCGTCGATGCCCCAGATGTTGGTGAAGAAGATGGTGTCCATCTTCAGCTTCTGGGCGTCCTTGAGCACCACGGAGGTGGAGGGGGTGGTGCCGCCAATCCAGCAGAAGTCCGGAGCCTTGGACTTCAGGGCCAGCAACTGGGAGGTGGCGTCCATGGCTTTGAGGTCCACGTGTTCATCGCCCACCACCTCATAGCCCAGTTCCTTGGCGTAGGCCTTGCCGCCTTCCAGGGGGGTGAGGCCGTAAGGATGATCAGGGTAGATGAAGGCCAGCTTGGGAGCGCGCTCTTCCTTCCAGTTGTCCTTGAAGAATTTGAGGATGCCGCGCAGGTTGGAGGTATAGTCGGCCACCACAAAGAAATTGTACGGGGCGTTTTTGGGATCCGTGAGGTGGGCGGAATAGGAGGCCGAGAAGCAGGGGATTTTGTCCTGGGCCACGAACCGGGTCAGGGCCTCGGTGTCTGCGGTGCCCCAGCCCTGCAGGGCCACGATGCCCTCGGTCTTGAACTTTTTGTAGGCGGAGAGGGCCTGCTGGACGTTGTAGGCATAGTCCACCTGCAGGGGCTGCAGGGTGTGCTCGCCCAGGAACTTGCTTTCGTTCAGGTACCTGACGCAATCCTGCACGCCCTTGGCGTACGGCACGCCCACGCTGGACGTGGGACCGGACAAGTCTGACAGCACGCCGATCTTGATGGTCTCGGCCATGGCCGGGCTGGCCACGAGCAACATCAACGCCATTGCCGCCGCGAAAATCTGTGTCCGCATACGTCGTTCTCCCTGGATCAATACGCAAATGGAAAAAGTTTGCACCACGCCTTGAACAATCTCCAGCGCCGCTGCAAGCCTTCGGGCTCGAAAATCAGGAACAGCACCAGCACCAGACCGAAGACCCCTTCCTTGGCCGCCACCAGATACAGCGAGGCCGCCGGAAACACGCTGCTGCCCACATCCGACAGCCAGGTGAGCACCTCCGGCAGCAGAGTAAGGAACACAGCGCCAAACACAGCGCCCTGGATGCTCCCCAGCCCGCCGATGATGCACATGGCCAGATAACTGATGGACAGGCCCAGCCCGAAAGGCTCCGGCGTGACAAACTGCAGGTAGTGCCCCCACAGCCCCCCGGCCACGCCGGCCATGAAGCTGCTGACGGCAAAGGCCATCAGCTTGTAGGCAAACAGGTTCACCCCCACGATTTCCGCGGAAAGGTAGAAGTCCCGGATGGCCACAAAGGCACGACCATGACGGGAACGCATCAGGTTTGTCGCCACCACCAGCATGAGAATCGCCACCCCAAGGGAGAGGTAGAACATCTTTTCGTCCGTGTCGAACGTCAGGCCGGCAATGTTGGGCGGGTCCACGGCCAGACCGGTGGAGCCGCCGGTCACGGCGTCCCAGTGCAGGAAAATGTATTGCAGGATCAGTTGCGCTGCCAGGGTGGCGATAGCCAGATAAATGCCCTTGAGCCGCAGGGACGGGATGCCGAAGAGCATGCCCGTGGCCGCGGTAATGCATCCCGCCGCCGGCAGAGCCACCAGGAACGGCACTCCCTGCAGGGTGAGCGCCCCGCAGGCGTATGCCCCCACCCCGATGAACGCGCCATGGCCCAGGGAAATCTGCCCGCACATCCCCGTGAGCAGGTTGAGCGACACTGCCCCCACCACGGCGATGTTGATGAGGATCAGAATGGACAGATGATAGCTGTTCAGCACAAAGGGGCAGGCGCACAGCACCGCCAGCAGCGCCGCAAACCGCGCCTTCTGGAACCCGCCCACCAGGAGCGCATTTTCCTCCCGGTAGGATTCAAAAAACAGTCCGCACTTGCCTTGCATGGCTTACACCCGCTCGATCTGCTTGGTGCCGAAAAAGCCGTACGGCTTGACCATCAGAATGATCACCAGCACGATGAAGGCCGCCACTTCCTTGAAGCCGCCCAGGCCCAGGAACTGCTTGGCCGCGCCGTCGCACACGTTTTCCAGCACGCCGATGACGATGCCGCCCAGGGCCGCGCCGAGCAGGCTGTCCAGCCCGCCAAGGATCACCGCCGGAAACACCTTGAGCCCCAGATGCCCCAGTTGGGAATTGATGCCGTTGATGTTCCCCAGAATCACCCCGCCCACGCTGGACACCACCGCGGCGATGCACCAGGACAGCGCAAAAATGCTCTTGATGCCAATGCCCATGCTGGCTGCGGCGCACTGGTCCAGGGCCGTGGCCCGCATGGCCACCCCCAGCCGGGAATACTTGAAGAACGCCGAAAACACCGCGAACAGCAGCGCGGAGAGCACAAACGCCGCAATATACACCGGCGCCACAGGCACGCCCATGATGAAATACGGCTCCTGCGGCAGCACCTGGGGGTATACCTGAATCTGCGTGCCCCAGAAAACCTGCACCAGACTCTTAAGGATGGATGACAGACCAATGGTGACCATGATCACCGAGATGATGGGCTCGCCGATCATCGGCCTGAGCACCAGCCGTTCAATAGCCAGCCCCAGCACCACGGAAAACCCCAACGTCAGCAGGAACGAGAGCAGAAACGGCAGCTGCATCTCCACCGTGAGGGAGAAACACGCATACGCCCCCACCATCACCAGCTCGCCCTGGGCAAAGTTGACGACCTTGGTGGCCTTGTAAATCACCACGAACCCCAGCGCCACCAGGGCGTAAATGGAGCCGACCACCAGGCCGTTGATGACGAGCTGCAGATAGTATTCCATGATCCTTCCAGATAATTACACGGACTCGATGCGGACCATGCCGCGCATCTCACGCACGCGGCCGTCCTGGTAGGTGATGCGCGCCATCAGGTCCAGGCTGTCGGCGTCGGAGTACAGGCCATCAATGAGCGCGGCATAGCGCTCGCCCACGGCCTGGCGGCGGACCTTGCGGGTGCGGGTCAGCTCGCCGTCGTCGGCATCCAGCTCCTTGTACAGCAGGGCAAAACGCCGGATGCGCTGGGCCGCGGGCAGAGAGCCGTTCACCTGCTCCACTTCCCGTTTGATGAGGGCGTACACCTCATCCTTGGCAGCCAGGTCCTGATAGGTGGTGTAGGTGATCATCCTGGATTCCGCCCAGCGGCCGGCAATGCCCATGTCGATGCAGATGATGGCCGCGGGATGGTCGCGGTCCTGCCCCAGCACCACGGCTTCCTTGATGAAGGGCGAAAACTTGAGCTTGTTTTCCAGAAACTGCGGGGAGAACCGCTCGCCGTCGCACAGCTGCATCACGTCCTTGAGCCGGTCGATGACCACCAGCTGCCCGGCCTCGTTGAAGTAGCCGGCATCGCCGGAGCGCAGCCAGCCGTCGGCCAGGGTCTCGGCCGTGGCAGCCTCGTTCTTGTAGTAGCCCAGGAACACGGCGGGGCTCTTGGAGAGAATTTCGCCTTCCTCGGAAATGATGATCTCGGTTTCGGCGATGGGCCGGCCCACGGAATCGAAATCAATTTCACCATCGCGGTGAATGCAGCTGATGCCGGCAATTTCCGTCTGCCCGTAGAGCTGCTTCAAATTCACGCCCAGGGCATGGAAAAAGCGGAAGGTGTCCGGCCCCAGAGCCGCGCCGCCGGTGGAGGCGGAGCGGATGTTGGAAAAGCCCAGGTTGTCCTTGAGGGGATTGAACAGCACCACCCTGGCCAGCAGATAGGCCAGACGCAGGCCCAGGGAGGGCGCGCGCTTCTGGAATTTGCAATCCGCCCAGGCCAGGCCCACGGGCTGCAGCCGGTTGTACACCCAGCGCTTGAGGGGCGTGGTTTCCATGATCTTCACCTGCACCCCGGCGGCCATGTTCTCCCACACGCGCGGCGGGGAGAAAATGAGATGCGGGCCAATCTCGCGGATGTCCGCCTGCACTGTATCCGGCTCTTCGGGAAAATTTACGGTGAAGCCATGCAGCAGCGCCGAGGCCAGGGCCATCATCTGTTCGCCGATCCAGGCCAGGGGCAGGAAGCTGACAAATTCGTCGCTGGCGAATTTGGGATCGGCCTCGTTCAGGTTGCCGGCCATGGCCAGCATGTTGGCATGGGAGAGCATGGCCAGCTTGGGCCGGCCGGTGGTGCCGGACGTGGTGACGATGACGCACGGATCGTCCGGCAAAAGGGCCTTGACCCACTCCGCATACTGCCCGGCCTGGGCCTTGCCCAGTTCGCACACCGCCTCAAAGGACATGAGGCCCAGGGCCTCATCCGGAGCCAGGCCCTTGGGATCATGATAAACGATGTACTGGAGATGCTTGGATTTCTCCTTGATCTCCAGCATCTTGTCCACCTGTTCCTGGTCCTCGGCCACCACCAGGCGCACCTCGGCCAGATCGAAGATGTAAGCCACTTCGTCGGCCGGCGCGTCCTGGTACAGCCCGAGGCTGATGCCGCCCAGGCCCTGGATGGCCAGCTCGGCCCACAGCCATTCCGGCCGGTTGTCGCCGATGCAGACCACCACATCGTCCTTGCCCAGGCCCAGACTCTTGAGCCCGGCGGCAAATTCGGACACCAGACGCGCGTACTGCGCCCAGGTGGTGGGCTGCCACACGCCCCACTGCTTTTCGCGCAGGGCGGTGCGGCTGCCGTGGCGGGCCGCTTTTTCCAGCAGCAGGGCCGGAAGCGTTGTTCTGTAAGATGCCATGATATTCGCGGTTTAACGTCCCAGAAAAACGGCGTCCTCGCTGCCCAGGTAGGCGGCGATAACGTCCTTGTTGGCCTGCACCGCTTCAGGCGTGCCGGAGGCCAGCACCTGGCCGAAATCCAGCACCACCACCTGATGGCTGATGTCCATGACCACGCCCATGTCGTGCTCCACCAGCAGCACGGACACGCCCCATTCCTCGTTGATGTCGAGAATGTAGCGGGCCATGTCCTCGGTTTCTTCCAGGTTCATGCCGGCCATGGGCTCGTCGAGCAGGATCAGTTCCGGCTCCGCAGCCAGGGCCCGGCCCAGCTCCACGCGCTTTTGCACCCCGTACGGCAGCATGCCGGCATGCTGGTGCCGCCAGGGCGAAAGGCCCAGGAAATCGATGATTTCCTCCACCCTGCGCCGGTGCGCGTCCTCATGCCTGCGGGCCGGCCCCCAGTACAGCAGGGACTGCAGGATGCCGTACTGCATGCGGGAGTGGCGGCCCACCATCATGTTGTCCAAGACAGAAAGGCCCTTGAACAGCGCGATGTTCTGGAATGTGCGCGAAAGCCCCAGCCGGGTGCGGGCATGGGCCGGCACGCCCAGCAGCTGCCTGCCGCCCAGGGTGATGGAGCCTGAATCCGGCGTGTAACGGCCGGAAATGCAGTTGAGCATGCTTGTCTTGCCGGCGCCATTGGGACCGATGAGCGAACAGATCTCGCCCTTGGTCACCGTGAAGGAAACATTCATGAGCGCAGCAATACCGCGGAAAGTGAGGGTCACGCCCTGGACGTCGAGAAGTGTCATGGAAGGATGGGAACAGAAAAAATCTGTATTCGCTACAGGTTGCACCAGTCTGACTCAAAGGTGTGCGGCCCCACCATGATGTAGCCCGCGGCTTCGATGTCCTTGGCGATGGCGGCCGGGTCCTCGGCGTGCACCCGCAGCACCACCATGCGCCGGCCGTTGTGATAAAAGGTGGAGGTGGAAATGATGGACCCGCCGTAGCCCTTGATGATGCCGGCCACCTCGTAGATGACGCCGCTGCGGTCTTCCACCTCGAAGGCGATGCGCGCGCCGCCCTGCTCCAGGCCCATCTCCTCCACCAGCACGCCAAGCATGAGGTTGCGGTTGATGTAGCCCAGGAGGCGGTTCTTGCAGCCCACCACGGCCAGGCCGGGCAGGTCCTCGTCGAACATCTTTTGGGCCGCCACCTCGATTTCCGCTTCCGGCTCGATGGTGGGGGTGTCCGTGCGCATGATCTGCGCCACGTCCAGCTTGGCCAGCAGATAGTTCAACTCGTGACGGGAAAGCGAGGTGGCGCGGGAAGGCAGCGCCTCCTTCACATCCTCCTTGCGCACATGGCCCACGAGCTTGCCATCATCCACCACCAGCAGCATCCACAGCCGGTTGGCGAGCATGAGCTTTTCCGCATCATGCACCAGTGTCTTCGGCGTAATGGTGACGAACTGATCGCGCGTGAGCATTTTCAGGCCAACGTACATTCTCGCCTCCTTGCCACTGGCTGGGCAACCCAAAGATGTGTGCTGCTGCACCCTGCTGCGTATTGGCCATACCGACAGTATGGGAGCTTTGCCTTGCCACAGTTTTCACACGCTGTCAGCATTGAATGGGGAATCAATCCATGAACGGCGCAAAAAGAGCGTGTGAACGGTAAATCCCGCCAAGAGGTGGGTGTTCTGAATCATTTTCCCCGTGCCGGTCAAGGACTGGATTTGGATATTTTTTATGCGGGAAATATGCCGGCCTGCTCTTTACGGCGCAGCAGCTTTGGCGTATCCATGTCGCCCTATGCATGAAATGTCCATCGCCCAAAGCCTGCTCACCCTGGTGGAGCAGGAGCTGCAACAGCGTCCCGGCAGCCGCTGCACGGTCATCCGTGTGGCCCACGGCACCCTGGCCAATCTGGTCCCCGAGGCCTTCGAGCTGGCCGTGGAAGCCCTGACCATCGGCGGCCCCATGCAGGGCGTGCGCCTGGAGCTCAGGCTGGTGCCCCTGCGCATCAAGTGCCGAAGCTGCGGCCACGAATTCGAGCCCGAGCAAAAGCGCCTGGGCCCGCCGCTGTACCCCTGCCCCCAATGCGATGAGGAGCTGGGCCATACATTGGTGCAAGGCAAGGAACTGTATCTGGAAAGCCTGGAAATCGAGACGGACTGACCTTACCCACCCGGACGCGACCTCATGGAAATCCCCGTCATCCGCAATCTGTTGGAAGCCAACGAGCGCGAGGCAGACACCCTGCGCGCCCGCTTTGCCCAGGCCGGCGTCCTGGTGCTCAACCTCATCAGCTCCCCGGGCTCGGGCAAAACCAGCCTGCTGGAGCGCACCCTCACGGACCTCAAGACCCGCTACCGCATGGCCGTGATCGAGGGTGACTGCATGACCGACAACGACGCCCGCCGCGTGGCTGCCACCGGCGCGGCCGCCGTACAGATCAACACTGATGGCGGCTGCCATCTGAACAGCGCCATGGTCAAGCAGGCCCTGGAGCATCTGGATCTGGACGCCCTGGACATCCTCTTCGTTGAAAATGTGGGCAACATGGTCTGCCCCGTGGAGTTCGATGTGGGCGAAGATGCCAAGGTGGCCATCCTTTCCGTCACCGAAGGGGACGACAAGCCCGAGAAGTACCCCCGCCTGTTCGAGGAGGCCAAAGCGGCCATCCTCAACAAGATAGACCTGCTGCCCTATGTGGATTTCGACGTGGCCAAGGCCTCGGCCCAGGCCCGGGCTCTGAACGCCCAGGCGGCCATTCTGCAGGTCTCCTGCCGTTCCGGCGAGGGCCTGGAGACCTGGTACGCCTGGCTGGATGCGGCCTTGGCCGCCAAGCGCAAAGGATGATGGAACATGAGTGAGCAATGCGGCGGCTGCCCTTCGCAGTCGCAAGGATGTTCCCCGGATTCCTGCGGCTCCAAACCCCTGGAAGCCCTGGACCCCCGGGAAGAAAAACTGGCCAAGACCCTTTCCCGCATCAAGCGGCTGATCGTCGTGCTGTCGGGCAAGGGCGGGGTGGGCAAATCCACCGTGGCGGCCAACCTGGCCGTGGCCCTTTCCCTGGCGGAAAAGAATGTGGGTCTGCTGGATGTGGACATCCACGGCCCCAGCGTGCCCCGGCTGTTTTCCCTGCAGGGCACGCAGCCCCACGCCGAAACCACCCACATGGAGCCGGTGCCCTGGAGCAAGCGGCTGTCCCTCATGTCCCTGGGCTTCATGCTGCCGGACGCCTACCAGGCTGTCATCTGGCGCGGCCCGGTGAAGATGGGCGCCATCCGTCAGTTCATTGAGGACGTCTCCTGGGGCGAGCTGGATTATCTGGTGGTGGACTGCCCCCCCGGCACCGGCGACGAGCCGCTTTCCGTCATGCAGCTGCTGGGCCAGCGGGCCGAGGCGGTCATCGTCACCACGCCCCAGGCCGTGGCCGTGGACGACGTGCGCCGCTCCGTGAGCTTCGTGCATGAGATGGGCAATCGCGTCCTGGGCGTGGTGGAGAACATGAGCGGCTTTGTCTGCAGCCACTGCGAGCAGGTGACCAACATCTTCTCCACCGGCGGCGGCGAGCGTCTGGCCGCGGAAATGGGCGTGCCCTTCCTGGGCCGCATCCCCCTGGACCCCGAACTGGCCCGCGCCGGCGACGAAGGCTATGCCTTCATGAAGGTCCATCCCGAGCATCCCACCGCCAAGGCCGTGCAGACCGTGGCCGACGCCGTCTTGCGCGGCTAGAGCATTTTAATTTTGAAAAAAACGTTGCGAGAGGGGAAACCNCCTTTTGAAAAAGGTTCTCCCCTCTCGCGCTCTCCCCTTCCAAAATTTTAATAGTTCTTTGTAATTACATCATAACAAGTCTTTTTTGGGGGGGTTCCGGTTCATCAGGGAAAGACGGGATCGCGCAGCCGCTCCCAGCGCACCCGGCGGTACAGCCGCCGTCGCCGCGCGTAGCCCGGATGACGCAGCAAGGCCGCCTCGATGAGAAACTGCCGCAGGATGCGTCCGGCGGTGGCCGCCATGGGATGCGCCGTGGCTGTGGCCCGACCCTGGGCGGCGATGGCCGCGCGGGCCTCGGGATGCGCCAAATAGTGCGCCACGGCATCGGGCAGTTGGTGGGCGAAGGCTGCGGCATAGTCCTGCCCGGCCCGAAAGGGGCTGGCGTCGGCCATGGGTTCGGAGAGCAGAAACGCCCCCATGGACACTGCCTCCCAGACGCGGGGGGCCTTGAAGGCCGCGCCGTGGTCGTAATGCAGATTGCAGACGATGGCCGCCGAGGCCATGGCCCGTTGCTTCTTCTCTCCCCACAGCCCGCTGTGCTCCGGGAACAGGCGGAACCGCCGGCCCAGGATCTCCAACAGCCGGGCGCGGCGGCTGTCCACGCCATCGGGCGCGCCAATGAACACCACGTCGTATTCGGGCGCTGCAGCGGGCGGCCCGACGTCGGGCATGCAGCCGTGATCCAAATGAAAGACCCGTGGAAACCGCCGGCCCAGCATGGCTGCGGTGACGGGGCTCCAGTCGAACAGAAAATCATAGTCCGCATGATCGCGCAGGAAGACGCGATACCGGTCATGCCCGAACTGCAGGGAGCCGGCCGCCACCGTGGGCAGTTGTTCAGTGTGGATGCCGGCCAGGATCACGGATTCTGGAATGCAGCGGCGCGGGTGCGCAAAGGAATGGATGCCCAGCACCAGCACGCCTTGGGCATCCCCGGCCTCCTCCAGCCGGTCCACGCCCCGGGCCTCCACCCCCAGTTCCCCAAAGGCCTGAACCAGGGCTTCCCGATAGGGCAAAAAATATNAAAAATATTTTTTAGCCGCCACCACGGCCAGGGAGCACGGGCAACCGGCCTCGCTCTGCGCCATCACGGCTGCAGGCTCCGGGCCGCATCCAGCAGGGCGGCCACGTCCCCGGCGACGAGATAGGGCACAACAGACCGGATTCGCTCCAGATCCCAATCCCACCACGCCAGTTCCAGCAGGGCGTCTGTCTCCGCATCCGTAAAGCGGCGGCGGATCTCCCGGGCCGGGTTGCCGGCCACGATGGCATACGGCCGCACGTCCTTGGTGACCATGGCATTGGCGCCGATGACCGCACCGGAGCCGATGGTCACCCCGGCCAGCAGGGTGGCGCCGTGGCCGATCCACACGTCATGCCCGATGTGCAGATCGCCCAGGGCGGCGGGATGGCCGTGGATGCCGGCCAGCTCCTCCCAGTCGGCATGCAGCACGGTGAAGGGATACGTGCTCACCCAGTCCACCCGATGACCGACCATGAGCGCCGTGACCTCGGCAGCGATGGAACAGAACCGGCCGATGATCACCCGGCCGAGGGGTCCTTCCACCTGGAGCTTGCCATAGGTGTGCTCGCCGATATCAAAACGCGGCCCCTTGAGGAGGTCGCGGGTCCAGGGCGGAATTTTGCTCATGGTCGGCCTTGCGGAAACAGCGAAAACAGGGGAACCCGGCGCAGCGGGCTACACCTTGCGCAGCCGGAAGAGCTGCTTCTGGGTGGAGGTGTCCAGGGGATCGGTGAAGGTCGGGTCCAGCAGATCCAGGGACCAGCCTTCCAGCAGGCCACGGCGGACAAGCAGTTCCAGGTAATGGAAGCGGCCGTCCTCAATGCGCCCGTCGGGATAGACGGCCTGCAGTTCCTCAGCGCTCACCTTCAGGTGTTCCTTGAGCTTGTACACCGGGCGGAACACCAGCAGGATGGCTTCATCCACCATCTGCTGCACCCCGGCCAGCAGGCCCGGGCCGCGGCCCTCGCGCACGCAGGTGTCGCCCATGACGTCAATGAGCACCGCCACGTCAAAGCGGCCGAAGTCCTGGGTGAATTCCGGAGCCAGGAAGTTTGCTGAGTGAAAGGAGACATTTTCCGGACCAAAGCGGGCCTGGAAAAAGGACCCCACCTCGATGGCTCTGGGGGAACGGTCGAAGGCCAGCACTTCCCGCGCGCCCATGACAATGGAGGCCAGGAAGGAATAATAGCCGATGTTGGATCCCAGGTCCGCCACGCGGCGGCCGCGCAAATCCGCGCGCAGAAAGCTGGGGGTCACGCGGTCGCCGGTGCCGTCGTGGGTGTGGTGGCGGCAGAGCTGCTCCACTTCTTCGGGCGTGCGCCAGATGGCTTCCGGGTCCTCAATGTCGCACAAGGCGTCCAGGCGGTTGCGGAACTCCTGTTCGGAAAGGGCGCGCACGGCATTGGAGTCCGGAAAGTCGCGGCGCCAGGAAGACGGATGCAATGTGGACATATCCACCCCGTTCGTCATATTGTGATTGCACGGCGGCTTGCGCAGCCGACTCAGGTGTTATACCCATTGCGGCGGTTGTTTCAAGCCGCCAAGGAACCTCCAGCCGATTGCGAGCCTGCCGCCCTCCATGTCTGCCCCTTCCACGTACAATATTTTGATGTACTCCCACGACACGTACGGTCTGGGGCACATCCGTCGTTCGTTGGCCATCGCCTCCCAGCTGGTGGGGGAAGGCGTGAACATCCTCATCCTCACCGGCTCACCCATTGTGGGCCGCTTCAATGTGCCGGAAGGCATAGACTTCGTGCGGATTCCGGGGATGATCAAAAAATCAAACACGGTGTACCTGCCGCACTCCATCAAGGTCAATGCCCGGCACGCCCTGCACATCCGGCGCAACATCATCACCGCCACGGCCCGGGCCTTCGACCCTGCCCTGTTCATCGTGGACAAGGTGCCCCTGGGACTCAAGCGGGAGGTGGCCCCCACCCTGAAGTGGTTCCGCAAGACCCGGCCCCAGACCAAGGTGATCCTCGGCCTGCGCGATATCCTGGACGACGCCGAGTCCACCCGCCAGGAATGGGAGGAACGCGGGGACCTGGAAGCCATGGACAAGCTGTACTCGGAAATCTGGGTCTACGGCATCCAGGATTTGTACGATCCCATCAAGGAATACGGCATTCCCGAGTCCATCAGCAAAAAAATGTTGTTCACCGGCTACATCCCGCGATTTTCCTTCAAGAAGGCCGCCACCTGTCCGCCCAGCAATTTTTCCAGGAACTCGGACAAGCCCCGCGTCCTGGTGACCATCGGCGGCGGCGGCGACGGCTTTCCCGTGCTGGACACCTACCTGCGCATGGTGGAGCAGAATCCCGGCTTCCCCTTCCGCAGTTCCATGGTCTGCGGGCCCTTTCTGCAGCCGCAGTTGCGCGATGAACTGGCCCTGCGCGCCAAGGCCGTGGGAGTGCACTTCACGAATTTTGTCAAGAAAATGGAAAAGCAGTTGCTCCAGGCGGATCTGGTGGTGGGTATGGGCGGCTACAACACCATTTGCGAGATCCTGTCCCAGCGCAAGCCCTGCCTGATTATCCCGCGGGACAATCCCCGCCGCGAACAGCTCATCCGGGCGCAGATTTTCAAGGAGCATGGATTGGCCGACTATCTTCCCTGGGGCGAGCTGACCCCGGACAACCTGCGCGACAAGATCATCTCCCTGGCGGCCGACCTGACCCCCTACCACGAAGCCATGGCCAGATTCCCCATGACCGGCCTGGAAGTGATGCGCCAGCGTCTGCAGACCTTCCGGGGAGGCGAGGCATGAGCGCCGCAACATCCGCACATTCCACAACGTCCGCACCCTCCGCCGCGCAACCCGCCCCGCGCCTGGCGCTGCTGCTCAAGGGCTACCCGCGCATCTCCGAGACGTTCATCATCAACGAGATTCGGTTGTTGGAACAGATGGGATTCCGGCTGGCCATCATTTCCATGCGTCCGCCGCGCGAACTCATCCGCCATGCCTGCGTGGACGAGATCAAGGCCCCGGTCTATTATCTGCCGGAGCATTTTTTCCGCAATCTGCCCATGTTTCTTTTTCATGCCCTGTGCTTTGCCCTGCGCCGGCCCCGGGAGTTTGCCCGGGCCTTTGGCTACATGCTCACGCGCATTCCCGGTTCCAGCAGCAAGGTGGCCTGCGTCAAGCACCTGTTCCAGGCTGCCATGCTGGCCCAGACCTTTCTGCGGGATGAGCCCATCCTGCACGTGCACGCGCACTTTGCCCATTCGCCCACGTCCGTGGCCCAGTACGTAAGCATGCTCACGGGGCTGCCCTTCAGCTTCACCGCCCACGCCAAGGACATCTACACCCAATTGCCCGACCGCCTGCGCGACAAGCTGGAACGCGCCGCCTTCGTGGTCACCTGTACCCAGCACAACAAGGCCGCCCTGGAAACCATCGCGCCCACGGTGCAGGTGCAGTGCGTCTACCACGGCATCGAGCTGGCCCGGTTCTCCGCCCCGCAGCGGCCGGCCAAGGCCGAGCCGCCGTATTGCATCCTCACCGTGGCCCGGTTTGTGGAAAAAAAAGGCCTGCCCACGGTGCTGCAGGCCCTGGCCATGCTCAAGGCGCGGGGCCTTGCCTTCCGCTATGTGCTGGTGGGGGACGGGCCGAAAAAGGCCGAGCTGGTGCGGGAAATCGCCCGGCTGGAGCTGGAGGACGTGGTGGAACTGGCCGGCACCTGCGCGCACGAGGAAGTCATCGGCCTGTACCGCCAGGCCCACTGCTTCGTGCTGGGGTGCAAGATCGCCAAGGATGGAGACCGGGACGGCATCCCCAACGTCATTGCCGAGGCCATGGCCATGGGCGTGCCCGTGGCGGCCACGCGCGTTTCCGCCATTCCCGAACTGGCCCTGCACGACCAGACCGCCCTGCTCTGCGCCAGCGACGACCCCGCCGACCTGGCCGAAGCCATCCGGCGGCTGCTCACGGACACGGCCCTGCGCGAACGGCTCATCCCCGCTGCCCGGCAGCGCGTGCAGGACGTGTTCGACAACCAGGCCTGCATCCGCGAACTGGCCACCATCTACGCCCGGGCCGGCAATGTGCAGGGAGGCCCCGAGGCGGCCCCGCTCCGGGCATGCTCTCCTGCCGCGCTGGTGGCGGACGGCACCGCGGCCTGACGGGCTGCCCTCATGCGGCTGGCCTTTGTCACGCCCATGCGCCCCCTGGCGCATCCCCGCCTCTCCGGGGACGTGACCATCGCGCAGGATCTGGCAGATTTTTTTGCGCAACGCGGCCACACGGTCATCCCCGCGGGGCAGATCTCCACGGACCGCATCTGGGAACGGCCGTGGCGCTGGCCAGCCCTGGCCCGCGAGGCCCTCAGGCTCGTGCGCCTGCGGCCGCGGGTGGATGCCGTTTTCACCTACCACGCCTACTATCGCGCGCCGGATCTGCTGGGAGCCCTGGCGGCCCGCTGCGGCGCGCCGTACATCGTCTTTGCCCCGGCCTACGCCACCAACCGCCGCCGCCATTGGCGCAGCCGGCCGGGCTACGAGCTGAACAGGTACGGCCTGCGGCAGGCGGATCTGCTCGTCAGCAACAAGCAGCCGGAGGTGCGGAACCTGCTCCGCATCGTTCCCGAAGAAAAGCTGCTGTACGTGCCGCCCGGCATCCGCACGGAATGTTTCAGCTTCGATGCCCAGGCCCGGGCCGGGCTGCGCGCTGCCTGGAACACCGGCGACGATCCCGTGCTGGCCGTGGCGGCCATGTTGCGGGAGGACGTGAAGGCCGAGGGTCTGGAGTGGGTCATCCGCACCGCAGGCCGCCTGCTGCGGGAAGGAACGCCCCTGCGCCTGGCCGTGGCCGGAGACGGCCCTGCCCGCGCCCGGCTGGAGGCCCTGGCCGCGGCGGAGCTGCCGGGCCGGGCGGTCTTTGTCGGCAGGATGGACCGCTTCCGGCTGCAGGAATTCTATTCTGCCGGCGATCTCTTCGTCTTCCCCGGCATCCGCGAGGGGCTGGGCATGGTCTATCTGGAGGCGCAGTGCTGCGGCCTGCCCTGCGTGGCCTGGGATCATGACGGCGCGCCCGAGGTGGTGCGCCACGGTGTGTCCGGCTTCGTCACGCCCTCCTATGATGCCGAAGCCTTTGCCGAAGCAATTCGAAGTCTGCTGACGGACCCTGCCCGGCGCGTGGCCCTGGGCCGGTCCGCCCGCGAATACGTGCTTGCAAACCACGACGTGACGCGCAACTATGGGCGCATGGAAACACGCATCCTCGAACTGCTTGCCGCCCGTCGGCAGGAGGCCCGATCATGATCTACGGCATGCTCCGCCATGGCGAAACCCAATGGAACGTGGACAAACGCATCCAGGGACAGACGGAACATCCTCTTTCGGATCTCGGACGGCAGCAGGCCCGCGCCTGGGGCCGCGCCCTGGCCGGCCAGGGCTGGCGGCGCATCCTGGTCAGCGATCTGGACCGCGCCGTGGAGACGGCGGCGCTCATCAACGAGTCCCTGCGGCTGCCCGTCACCCCGGACCCCCGCCTGCGCGAACAGGACTGGGGCCAGTGGGTGGGACGCACGGTGAAGGAGCTCTGCGAGGAGATCCCCGACCTCGTCCAGGAGCAGGAGCAGCACGGCTGGGAATTCCGCCCCCCTGGCGGGGAAAGCCGTACCGAGGTGCTGGCCCGCGTGCTGGCCTCCCTGGCCGATCATGCCCTGAATGACGGCGGTTCGCCCTGTCTGGTGGTGGCCCACAAGGGCGCGCTCAAGTGCCTGGCCTATCACTGCCTGGGCTGGACCTTCCTGCCCCACGAGCCGGATCCCCTCAAGCCGCAACGGCTGCATCGCTTCGCCTGGACGTCTGTCAACGGCGAAGGCCGGCTGGCCATTCTCAATCTCAACGAACATCTGGAGCCGGCCAGGGCATGAGCGTCCTGTTCTACACGCAGCATGTCCTGGGCATGGGGCACCTCTTCCGCAGTCTGGCCGTGGCCGAGGCCCTGGGGCCGGAGCCCGTGCATCTGATCACCGGCGGGGCCGAGGCGCCGGCCGCCCTGCCCGCCCATGTGCACCACCTGCCCCTGCCGCCTCTGATGATGGACGCGGACTTTTCCCGGCTGCATCTGGGAGACGCAGACAGCGCCGCCGAGATCGACCCGGCCCGGCGCGAAGCACTGGTGACGGCCCGATTCACGGAACGCACGGATCGCCTGCGCCGCGCCCTGGCCGAGATCCGGCCCGACCTGTTGCTGGTGGAGCTGTATCCCTTCGGCCGCAAGCGCTTCGGCCGGGAGATCCTGCCCCTGCTGGAGGACGCCCGCGCCGCCGGCGTGCCCGTGGTCTGCAGCCTGCGGGATATTCTGGTGGAGAAAAAGGATCAGGACGCCTTCGAACGCCGCGTGCTGGAAACGCTGCACCGTCACTTCTCCGCGCTCCTCATCCACAGCGATCCTGCCCTGTTCCCCCTGGAGGCCACCTTCCAGCGCGCCGGCGAAATCGCCGTGCCCCTGGCCTACAGCGGCTATGTGGCCCCGCCCGCCGTGGACGGCACCGCCCTGCGCCAATCCTTGCATCTGGCCCCCGGCGAAGCCTTGTTGCTGGCCAGCATCGGCGGCGGCGCCGTGGGACTGGAACTCATGCGGGCCGTGCTGCAGGCCTCCCGGCTGCTGCATCCCGCCCGTCCGCATCGGCTGCTGGCCTTTGCCGGGCCGTTCATGGCCGAAGCCGACTTCCGCAGCCTGCAACGCCTGACCGAAAACGCCCCGTGGATCGTCCTGGAACGCTTTTCCGCCAGATTCCAGGAGCTGCTGGCCGCGGCGGACGGCTCCGTGAGTCTGGCCGGGTACAACACCGTCATGGGACTGTTGGTCCAGGGCGTCCCGGGGCTGGTGCTGCCCTTCGACCAGAACCGCGAGCAGCGCCTGCGGGCCGAGGCCCTGGCCCGGCGCGGACTGCTGGAACTGCTGACGCCGCAGGAGCTGGAACCCGCGCTGCTGGCGGCGCGTCTGGACTCCCTGTTGCACACGGGCCGCCGGTCGCGGTCGAAGGATATCGACCTGGACGGCGCGGCCGCCTCGGCCCGCATCCTGCGCCAATGGCGCGAGCGTTGGAGGCGTTGATGGCCGTGCGCACCACCCCCTGCGCCCTGTGGCGCACCGTGCCCCACGATGCCCTGCGGCAGGCCCGTCAGGCGTTGGATCGTGGGCTGGATCGATTGGACGCCCCTGCCTGCCCGGTGTTCTTCCGGGCGGACGATTGCGGCGTGCCCGGCAATGTCTGGCAGGAATTCGTCCACCTGTTTCTCCTGCGCCGGCTGCCCCTGGCGCCCTCCCTGGTGCCGGCCTGGCTCACCGCCGCGCGCTGGAAGATCCTCGCCGCCCAGGTCGCGGCCGCGCCGACGCTCTTCGCCTGGCATCAGCATGGCCGTCAGCACGTCAATCACGAAACAGCGGGCAAGAAAATGGAATTCGGCCCTGCCAGGACCAGGGAGGAAAAACACCTGGATCTGACTGCAGGCCGGCTCCGGCTGGAAACCCTCCTGGGGCCGGCCTTCCTGCCCCTCTTTACCCCGCCCTGGAACCGCGTGGATGAAGACACCCTGGAGCTGCTGGCAGAGCTGGGATATGCCGCCATCTCCCGTTCCCGCAACGCCCGGCCGCCTGCGCTCCCCAGCCTGCCGGATGTGTACATCAATGTGGACCTGCATACCCGCAAGGAACCGACTCCGGACGCAGCCTGGACGGGCCTGCTGCAGGAACTGGAAGACGGCGCGGCGGCCGGACGCATCGGCATCATGTGCCATCATCAGCGCATGAACCGGGCGGCCCTGGACTGGCTGGCCGGTTTCCTGTCCCTGCTGGCGGGGCATCAACGCCTGGAGCCGGCAGCCATGATCGGACGGGGGCACGGCGCGGAGGGCGCGAGTCCGGCTCATCCAACACTTGTCACCATTGCTTAACCTCGGCTATGGTAAACGACAGCCCGAACCAACCCTCGCCGCACCGGCTCCCTCGCCGTGCGCATGCGTTTTTGCAAGGATAGGCCATGTCTGCTGCGAACGGCCACCGCCGCGTCCAACGCCTCATCGTGCTGCCCTGGGCGGCCTCGGTGGAAATCGCCTGGCGCAACCTGCGGGTGCGGTTTCTGCGCAATGTCATCACGGTCATCAGCCTGGTGCTGGCCGTGGCCTTTCTGAGCTTCACCATGGTCAACGTGGATTTGGCCCGGGGCTACCTGCAGTCCGGGGGAGAGACCGCCATGGCCCATCTGCTGCGCGCCGGCTACGATGTGGACGCCGCCAGCGGCGCCGTGGGCTCCAGCGCCAAGGAGCGCTGGATTGCCGTGCTTTCATTGCTGGTGTGCGCCGTGGGCATCGTCAATGCCCAGCTCATGGCGGTGACGGAGCGGTTCCGGGAAATCGGGATCATGAAATGCCTGGGCGCGCTGGATTCCATGGTCCTCCGGCTGTTTCTGCTGGAAGCGAGCATGCAGGGTCTGGCCGGCGCAGCCGTGGGCAGCCTGCTGGGCGGCCTGGGGGCGGCGCTGCTGGCGCTGCTGCGCTTCGGGCCCAGCGCTTTTGCCGGGCTGTCGTTTGCCGCGCTGCTGGGTTCCCTGGGTCTGGCGCTGCTGGCCGGGGTGGGGCTGTGCTTCGTCGGCGTGAGCTACCCCGCCTATGTGGCCGCCCGCATGCAACCTGTGGTGGCCATGAAGGCCGAGCTCTAAGGATGGAACGCTGATGCAGCACGCTGAAACCACCGCACCTGCCGTTTCCCCTGCCCCGGGCGAGGCCGCCCCGGGCACGCATGCCGCCAGGCGTGCCAATGGGCGCACCATCGTGCGGGTAATCAACGTCAAAAAAGAATTCCAGCTCGGCAAGCACCGGGTGCAGGCCCTCAAGGGCGTGGACCTGGAGATCATGGCCGGGGAATATCTGTCCATCATGGGGCCTTCCGGGTCCGGCAAGTCCACCCTGTTCAACATGATCGGCGGATTGGACAAGCCCTCGGAAGGCAAGGTCTTTATTGATGAGGTGGACGTCTCCCAGCTGGACGCCTACGAGCTGGCCTGGCTGCGCAACCGCAAGATCGGCTACATCTTCCAGACCTTCAACCTCATTCCGGTGATGACGGCCCTGGAAAATGTCACCCTGCCCATGACCTTTGCCGGTGTGCACGCCGACGAGGCCGCCCGCAAGGGCATTGAGCTGCTCAAGCTGGTGGGGCTGGGAGAACGCTACCAACACAAGCCCCTGGAGCTTTCCGGCGGGCAGCAACAGCGCGTGGCCATCGCCCGCAGTCTGGCCAACGATCCGGCCATCGTCCTGGCCGACGAGCCCACCGGCAACCTGGATCTGACCACGGGCGAAGAAATCATCGACCTGCTGAAGACGCTTTCTGTGGAACGCGGCGTGACCATCATTTCCGCAACGCACGACCACAAAATGCTCAATGTGTCCGACCGGGTGGTCTTCATCCGCGACGGCCGCGTGGACCGCATCCAGGCCCGGGAAGAGATGTCCATCGTCATTGGCGCAGTGGGACTTTCCGAAGAAAAACGCCCCTTTGACGGCGCATGCCCCATTGAATAAAGGGAGCAACGGCTTGAACCGCACTCGCCTGCTTTTGGTTGCGCTCCTGTGCCTGTGCTGGAGTATGCCGGTCCTGGCCCAGGCGCAGCCTTCCGCCCTCCCCGCCGGCCTGCAGGAGCGTGTGGCCGAGCGCATCCGCGCCCTGAGCGCCTCTGGCGATCGCAGCCTGGGCTCGCCGGGACTGCAGGAGGCAGCCGGATACATCGAAGCCTATTTCCATGGCGTCTTCGCCGACTGGGATGCCGGCGCCAACGCCGCGACAAACGACAGCGACGACGAAGACACCCAGGGCCTGCGCATCGGCCGTCTGCGCTTCAGCGTGCCCACGCCGGGCCTGCAGCCGGGCAAGCAGTGCTGGCTGGCCAGGACCGATACCGGCCAGGGCCTGCCCGTGCACCCGTTGCAGATGAACGCCATCGCCCCCGGCACCATCCCGGCCCCCGGCGTCGAGGGTCAGGCCATCTACGTGGGCAAAGGCGAACTGGCCGACTTCAACGGCATGGACGTCAATGGCAGCATTGTGTTCATGGATCTGGACTCGTCCAAGCACTGGGCCAACGCCGCCACCCTGGGCGCCCTGGCCGTGATCTATGTGGACGACCCCGCCGCCACAGGCGCGCCGCGCTGGCTTTTTGAAGACAAGCTGGAACTGACCCCCGTGGATTTCCCCCGCTTCTGGATGCCCCGTGCGGCGCTGGAAGCCTGGCTGGACAGGCCGCTGCCCGCCACCCCCGGGCCGCTGGCCGGAAGCACCCTGCAGGTGCAGTTGGTGGCCCCCACCACATGGCGGAACATCCAGACAGACAATCTCTTTGCCTTCCTTCCCGGCAGCGATCCGGCCCTGGCCGATGAGCTGTTGGTGTTCGAGGCCTTTTACGATTCCACGGCCTACGTGCCCGGCAAGTCCCCCGGGGCGGACGAGGCCTCCTCCCTGACGGCCCTGCTGGAACTGGCCGCGCACTTCGCCAAACACCCCCCCAGCCGCAGCGTGCTGCTGCTGGCCAGCTCCGGCCACGCCCAGGCCCATGCCGGCCTGCGTCAGCTCTACGGCGCCCTGGAGATGCCCAGCCGGCAGTTGCGCCAGGATCGCCGCGAACTGACCCAGCGCATCAACCAGACCGAAGCCGCCCGCCAGGCCCTGGAAGCCCTTGTCCAGGGCGATCCCACGGCCATGGATCCAGGCGACCCGCGCGAAAAGCTGGCCCTGGAGGCCATCCAGTCCGTGGTCAAGACCGAGGTGGATCAGCTCTCCACCCGGCTCATGCGCCTCAGGCTCGAAGCGGCGGATACCCTGGCCCTCACCGCCACCCAGACCATGGAGGCGCGCTCCGAGGAAATCCGTCGCCTGGCCGAAGAGCGCATGGGCTACCGCAGGCTGCTGTTTCTGCAGCACTTCAACCAGGCTTCCACCCAGGATATCACACGCCTGCAGGTCATGCTGCCCCTGGCCATGGCCGAACTGGCCGTGCGCGAACGCGACGTCAAGGCCCGGCAGCGGGCCATGCGAGCCAATGAATCCATCAAGAAGCTGCTGCAGGACAAGGCGCTCAAGGCCCACATCTCCCTGCATCTTTCCAGCCAGGGGGACGGGATTGGCGCGTTTGATCGCGGTTTCTTGTACGACATCCGCGAGGACGTGAACCGTTCCCGCTATTTTACGGACATCGACGAACTGCTGCGCGCCCAGAACGAGCAGCTCGCTGCCGAAGGCGTGGACCCGCTGCTGCGCGACACCCTGCGCCCCAGCCGTCTGCGCACCTGGGAAAGCTGGCTTCCGGACCAGCCCGATCTGGCCGGCGAGGTCCCGGCCCTGGCCGGCCGCATCGGCCTGACCCTGGCCACGGTGCACGACGCCCGCCACTGCTGGGGCACCCCCTACGACCTGCCCGAAAAGGTGGACACGGCCTTCCTGGCCCGGCAGATCAACTACGTCACCCGTCTGGCCGGCAAGCTGGCCGGGGCCCCCATGCCCTGGGAGGCCGCCGAGGCGCCCAACGGCTTCTCCTTCCTCTCCGGCCGGGCCAATCTGTTGCGCCAGGGCGAGGTGTTCCCGGACCGGCCCGCCGAAGGGTCCATCGTCTGCTGCTTCCAGGGCATGTCCCGCTTTTACGCCACCGTGGACTCCCTGGGCGAGTTCTCCATCCCCGGCCTGGCCGACTCCAAGCGCACCCAGCACAAAGCCGTGCTGGAAGTCTTCCGCTTCGAGCCCGAAACCGGCCGCGTGCTCTGGACCGTGGACAAGGCCGCCACCGGGCTGAACAACTATCGCGTCAAGATGGCCCGCCGGGCCATGGAAACCACCCTGACCCTGTTCACCTGCGGGCAGATCGATTTCTACGATACCCTGGAGCCCCGCTCCTTCCGGTTCATGACCATCCCCGCCTTGTTCGACGGCCGCACCGAAACCCTGCCCATGCGCTACTGGTACAGCCGGTTGGACACCCGATCCTCCACGGCCAATGCTCTTTTCCTGGAGCCGGGCACGCCCCTGAAGCTGACCCTCTCCGACACCGTGCTGGGCCGCAAGCTGCTGCTCCTGAACGCCACGGCGGACAAACCCACGGGCCGGGGGTTCATCGTCGGCGAAACCGCGCGCATCGACGCCGCTCCCTGGCAGGCCGCCAACGACATGTGGACCCTGCTGGAACCGCGGGTGAAGAATCTGGAAGAACGCGGCATCGTCAACGAACGGTTGCGTGAACTCATGGACGCCGGCAAGCAGGCCCTGGAAGAGGCCCGTCTGTCCCTGCTGGAACGGCGCTACGACCGCTTCATGGAATCAGCCCGCTCGTCCTGGGCGCTGGCCTCCCGGGTGTACAACGATGTGGAAAAAACCACGCGGGACGTGCTCATCGGCGTGCTGTTCTACGTGGCCCTGTTCGCCCCCTTTGCCTACTGCTTCGAGCGGCTGGTGTTCGGATTTGCTCATATCCACCAGCGAATTCTGGGCTTCCTGGGCGCCCTGACCGGCACCATCGGCATCATTTATCTGGCCCACCCGGCCTTCGAGCTGACCTACTCGCCCCTGGTGGTCATTCTGGCGTTCTTCATCCTGGGCCTGTCCCTGCTGGTGGCGGCCATCATTTTCCTGCGATTCGAGCGGGAAATGGCAGACCTGCAACGCCAGGCCCGGCACCTGAAATCCACGGAAATAAGCGCGGCGTCTGCCTTCAGTGCAGCCTTTGTGCTGGGGGTGAGCAACCTGCGGCGTCGGCCGGTGCGCACGGCCCTCACGTGCGTCACCCTCATCATCCTCACCTTCACCATCATGAACTTCACGGCCGTGAAGAGCGTGCGCCAGCACACGGCCAGTCGCTTTGGGGATCAGACGCCCTATCACGGCATCCTGCTCAAACATTTCGGCTGGCAGGACCTGCCGCAGGAAGCCTGGGACGCCGTGCGCGACACCCTGTCTCCCCTGGGGACCACCACCCCCCGGGCCTGGTACGTGACCCAGGACCGCGGCCGGCCGCCCCTGGTGCCGGTGCATCGGCATGGGCTGCTGGCCGACGCCCAGGGCGCGGTGGGGCTCTCGCATCTGGAGCCCGCCGTGACCGGGCTGGACAGCATTCTCGTGGCTGGCCGCTGGCTGGCCGAAGGTCAGCGCGGCGAGGTGCTGCTGCCGGATCGCATGGCCGCCCTGCTGGACGTCTCCCCGGAGGATCCCTCCCGCAACACGGTGAAGATCTGGGGCATGGACTTCACGGTGGTGGGGGTCTTCGATCATGTCCGCCTGCGCGAGGCTGCGGATCTGGACGGCGAGCCCCTGACGCCGGTGTTCTACCCGCGCGAGACAGTGTTCGAGCTGTCGGACCAGGAATCCGAGGCCCTGGAGGGCGATCCTGGCGCCATGCGCCTGCAGTCCCGGTATGAGCATGTGGATACGGATCAGATCGTCATCCTGCCGTATGCCGTGCTCATGTCCATGAGCAAGGGCGGCGGCGGCCTGGGCGGCGGCGGCCGGCTCAAGAGCCTGGCCTTTGCCCCGGCCCCGGGTGTCGGCCTGCGGGATCTGGCGGCCGATCTGGCGGACCGCTTCAACATGATGCTGTTCTATGCGGAACCAGAGACGCATGCCACCGGCGGGGCGCAGCCGGGCAGTTATCTGTATTACGCCGGGGAGGCGCTCTCGTACAGCGGCGCGCCCAACATCGTCATTCCACTTATCATTTCCGCCTGCATCGTGCTCAACACCATGATTGGCAGCGTGTTCGAGCGCAAGCGGGAGATCGCCGTATACACCTCCGTGGGTCTGGCGCCCTCCCACGTGGCCTTCCTGTTTGTGGCCGAGGCCCTGGCCTTTGCCGTGCTCTCGGTGGTGGCCGGGTACATCCTGGCCCAGGGCGCGGCGGCGGTGCTGGCCGGCACGCCGTTGTGGGCCGGCATGACGGCGAACTATTCCTCCCTGGCCGGGGTGGCAGCCATGGTGCTGGTGATTCTGGTGGTGCTCGTCTCGGTGCTGTATCCCTCGCGCATGGCGGCCAACATCGCCATCCCGGACGTCAACCGCTCCTGGACCATGCCGCGCACCGAAGGGGACGTGCTCATGCTCACCCTGCCCTTCCTGGTAAAAGTGCAGGAGATGGGCACGGCCGGCGGGTTTCTGGTAAACTGGTTCCAGGCCCATGAAGACGTGACGCACGGCCAGTTCGCCGCCGCGGAAATGCAGTATGCCTTCCTGCGCGGCAAGGATGTGCCGAGCTTTGTGCCCGAAGAGCTGTTCCGGGAGGACATCTGCTTCAGCCTGGAGATGCGGGTGTGGCTGGCGCCCTTCGACTTTGGCGTCCGACAGCGGGCGCGGCTGGTGTTCTGCCCGTCCGAACAGTATCCCGGCTTTCGGGAAATCAAGGTCCGTCTGCAGCGGGAGGCGGGCGAACATGGCGTGTGGATCAATCTGAACAAGGGATTCCTGAACAGCCTGCGCAAGCAGTTGCTGGTGTGGCGCTCCCTGGAAGACGACGCACGTCAGGCCTTTGAAAAGGATCTCAAACGTTGCCTGGTGACGGACCGTTCGGACGCCTGGCAGCCGCAGGAGTGCTTCAACTCGTGAGTACCACCACCGGCACGTCCACACCGGCCGCCCCTGATTCCAAGGCAGCACCGGCATCCCGCGGCCTGCGCTGGCCAGCCCTGGGGGTTGGGCTGCTGCTGGGGCTGGGGCTGTGCGCCGTGACCCCCTGGCACAACGCCTACCTGCAAGGCACATCGCTGGCGGGTGGGCATTTTCCGCTGGCGCCGTTCTGCATCAGTTTTGTCCTGGTGCTGCTCACGGCGCTCGCCGCCCGGCTCACCCACACGCGGCCGCTGCTCTCCGGGGCCGAACATCTGGCCATTTGGGCGCTGATGACCGTGGTTTCCGGCTTCGGCTGGACCGGCCTGGCCCGAACCTTCCTGGTGAACATCACCACCCCCACGTACTTTGCCAGCGCCGGAAACCGCTGGGAGGAAGTATTCGGCGGCGTGCTGCCGGATGCCTGGCACGTGACCAACGCCACCAGCGTCAAGACCATGTACAACGGGCTGGAGGGCGGCCGCGGCCTTTCCACCCTTGAGATTCTCGGACGCATCCCCTGGGAGTCCTGGGTCATGCCTCTTGTCACCTGGGGCGTGTTCCTGGCGCTGGCCTTCTGGGTCATGCTCTGCCTGACGAGCATCCTTGGCAAGCAGTGGGTGGTGAACGAGCGGGTGAACTTCCCCCTCATGCGCGCCCCGCAACTGCTGGATGAGCACCTGGAAGCCGGCACCCTGGGCACATTTCTGGCCGACAAGCACCTGCTGCTGGGATTGTCCATCCCGATGCTGTTGCACACCTGGAACGGGCTCTCGGCGGTGCTGCCGTCCATCCCGCTCATCCCCACCGTTCTGATGATGGGCGATTATTTTCCCAAGCACGGCGTGCTCGCGGGATTCCACAAGCTCAAGCTCTCCATCTATCCTGCCTTCATCGGCTTCGCCTTCCTGACCACCCGGCAGATTTCCCTCAGCTTCTGGGTGTTCTTCCTGGCAGCGGGGCTGCTGGGCGGCATGCTGGCCTCCATGGGGCTGCAGCCACCGCCGGCGGCCCTGGGGCTGACCTTCGGGCCGTCCATCGCCAGCCCGGAAGAGGCGCAGACCATTGGCGCGTTTTTGGTGTTCTTCCTGTTCCTGATTTGGCTGGGCCGACGGCAGTTGCGACTCTCGCTGCGTTGCGCCGTGCGTGGCCGGGCTGCCGTATTCGGGGAGCTGTGTTCGGAATCCCTGGACGCCAGGGACAATGTGAGCTGGATGCATCCCGGCGTGGCCGTGTGGGGCTCGGTGCTGGGGCTGGCGTTCCTGACGGGCTGGGCCGGCTGGTACGGCCTGCCCCTGGCGCCGACGCTGACCTTTCTGCTGGTGGGCTTCATGACGCTGGTTGTCACCAGCCGGCTGGTCTGCCAGGGCGGGGTGCCGTATTACGCCTTTGCCGCCGCGCCCATGGATGGACTGCTCGGGCTCTTCGGCGCGTCCTTTTTCGGGCCGGCGGGTATCCTGGGTCTGGCCGTGATGCAGAAAGTGCTGTTTCTGGACGTGCGGGAATCCCTCATGCCCTCGCTGTTCCATGCCGCCAAGGCCGGGGAGAACGTGCGCGGCCGGGGCCGGCTGTTTGTCGCACTGTGTCTGGCCCTGGGCCTGGGCGCAGCCGTGGCCCTGGGGGCCATGCTGGTGCTGGCGCACAAGTACGGCATGCGTGACCTCTCCGTGGATTGGGCGCAGCGGACCAGCATTTCCATGTACGAAACCGCCCAGCAGCTGATGGAAGTGGGCCAGTCCCCGCGGCCATGGGTCATCACGTATGCCGGCGTGGGCGCGGCCGTCATGCTCCTGCTGGTGGCCTGCTATTACAAACTGCCGTGGTGGCCCATCCATCCCCTGGGGTACCTGGCGGCCTACGGCACTGGCATGACACACCTGTGGTTCTGTTTTCTGGCCGGCTGGCTGTGCAACCACGTGACCCTGCGCTATGGCGGCGCAGCACTCTTCCGCCAGGTGCGCAACGTGTTCATCGGCATGATCCTCGGCGACTTCCTCATGGGCGGGGCCTGGGCAATCGTGGGCCTGTTCACGGACATCCGCTACCACGTCTTCCCTCTGTAGAGGACCCAAGGACGGGACGCTCGGCATGTACGACGACAAGGAACTCAAAGAATATCGCGACCTCCTCCCCACGCCCACGCGGTTCGAGGAAGGCTTTGACTGGAAGACCATTGTCGGCGCCGTGTTCATCGGCTTTCTGATGATGCCCGGATCCATGTATCTGCAGCTGGTCATCGGCTCGGGCATCGGGCCGGCCGCCAGATGGGTCACCATCATTCTCTTCGCCGAAATCGCCAAACGCTCTTACACCGAACTCAAGCAGCAGGAAATTTTCCTGCTCTATTACATGGCCGGCGCAGCCCTGGCCTCGCCCTTTTCCGGCCTGCTCTGGAACCAGTATCTCGTGCAGTCGGACGCCGCCAAGATGCTCGGCCTGGTGGAGTACATCCCCACCTGGGTCACGCCGCAGCCGGGATCCGGCTCGCTGCTGGAGCGGACGTTCTTTCATCGCGACTGGCTGGTTCCCATCCTGCTGCTGATAGGATCCCAGCTCATCCAGCGCATCGACCATTTCGGCCTTGGCTATGCCCTGTACCGGCTGACCTCGGACGTGGAAAAGCTGCCCTTCCCCATGGCCCCCGTGGGCGCCCTGGGGACCATGGCCCTGGCCGAAAGCACCGAGGACCGCAAAACCGGCTGGAAGTGGCGGGTGTTCTCCATCGGCGGGGTCATCGGCCTGGCTTTTGGCGGCATCTACGTGCTCTTTCCGGCATTGACGGGATTGTTTTTCACCGAACCCGTCCGGCTGATCCCCATCCCCTGGATCGAGCTGACCCGCTACACCGAGGAAGCTTTGCCCGCCGTGGCCACGGGCCTGCAGCTGGATCTGGGGCTCTTCTTTGTGGGCATGGTGCTGCCGTTCTGGGCAGTCATTGGCGGGCTCATCGGGCTCATCATCACCATCGTGGCCAACCCCATGCTGTATGCCCACGGCATCCTGCACCGCTGGCATCCGGGCATGGCCACGGTGGAAACCGTGTTCGCCAACAACTTTGACTTTTACATGAGCTTCGGCATCGGGCTGGGGCTGGCCATCGCCTGCATCGGCTTCTGGCAGGTGTTCAGGAGCCTGCGCGGCCGGGGTCACGGGCTGGATTTCTCCATCCTGCTCAGGAAGAACAAGGAGCGCGGGGATATCGGCATCTGGACGTCCCTGGGCATCTACGTGGTTTCCACCCTGGCCTATGTGGCCATGTGTGCCTGGCTGGTGCCGGAATTCCCCTGGGTGTTCTTCCTGGGGTACGGCTTTTTGTACACGCCCATCATCTCGTATGTTTCCGCACGAATGGAAGGCGTGGCCGGGCAGTTCATCAGCCTGCCCATGGTGCGGGAGGCCAGCTTTATTGCCGGGGCGCGCTACTTCGGCTACAGTGGCATCGACATCTGGTACGCCCCCATCCCCTTCCACAACTATGGCGAGGCCACGGTGGGCTTCCGGCAAATCGAGCTCACCGGCACCTCCCTGCGCGGCATCATCAAGGCCGAGGTGGTGGTGTTCCCTGTGGTGATGATCGCCTCCCTGGTCTTCTCGCAATTTCTGTGGCAGCTTGCCCCCATCCCCTCCGCGAGTTATCCGTATGCGCAGGAGATGTGGCATCTGCAGGCCCTGAACGGCTTTTTGCTGCAAACCTCCACCCTGGAGGGCGATTCGCTCTTCTTCGAGGCGTTGCGCGCGGAATATCTGGGATCCGGGCTGGTGTTCGGCGTCATCACCTATGCGCTGCTGCAGATCTTCGGCCTGCCGGTGCTGCTGATTTACGGCGTGGTGCGCGGCCTGGGCCAGAGCACGCCCCACGGCATGGTTCTGGAAGTGCTGGGCGCGCTCTTCGGACGGTTTTTGTTCGAAAAGAAATACGGCGCCAAGTGGCGGCAGTATGCCCCGGTGCTGCTGGCCGGCTTCTCCTGCGGCATGGGGCTCATGGGGATGTTCGCCATGGGTTGCTCGCTGATTCTCAAATCCCTGGGGCGGCTGGCCTATTGACGAGGACGCTGTGGACGCAACAAAGAATATTGCCGTCGAATGCGCCATGGGGCGCTGCCTGTTTTCCCACCATGCCCATGTGGTGGAGGATTTCGGCAAACATTGCGATCTGCCTCCGCGCAGCCTGTATCATGTATCTCTGGTGCTGGACGAGCTGCTGACCAACATCGCCGCCTACGGCTACCTGGATCAGGACAGGCACCATGTGTGCGTGAGCCTGAGCCAGGAGGGTGACGACATCATCATGACCGTGGAAGACGATGCCCTGCCCTTCAACATCCTGGAAGCGCCCCTGCCGGATGTGACCCTGCCTCCGGAAGATCGAGCCAAACCCGTAGGCGGCCTGGGCATTCTGCTTGTCCGCCGCCTCACGGACAGCATTACCTATGAACGACGCGACAACAAAAACATCCTCACGCTGCGCAAACGCATGCCGCACTGCCGCGTGAAGGGAGAGAACAGCCATGAGCGTGACAACGCGCCTGCACGGTGACGCCGCCATCCTCACCGTTACCGGTCGCCTGGACACCGAAGATACCCAGGGACTGGAGCAGTACGTCCTTCAGGCCCTGGAGGAAGGCAAGACCAAAGTGGTGTTTGATTTCACGGAGCTGGACTACATCAACAGCTCCGGCCTGCGCGTACTGGTGATGGCCTACCAGCGCCTCAAAAAATCCCAGGGCATGGTGGCCGTGTGCGGCCTGAAGGATTACATCCTGGAAGTGTTCGAAATCTCCGGCTACGACAAACTCTTCACCCTCTGCCGCCACACCGGCGACCTGCTGCAGGAAGCCCCGCCGGCATAGAGCACATTGTTTTTGAAAAGAACTCTCGGGGGAAAACCTTTCTAAAGAAAGNATGGTGATTCAAGGTCACTATGAAAGTTTTGGAAGGGGAGAGCGCGAGAGGGGAGAACCTCTTTCAGAAAGATTCTCCCCCGACTCCGCGTAACAACCCGCATCCTCCCTCTTCGCGTCTACCGCACGCCCTTATCCTTGAGGAAGGGGCCGTATTTCTTGTCCACGCCCATGATGTGCCCTTGCAGCCAGTCCTTGAGGAAGCGCATGAGGTCCAGCGTCACCGTGGCGCGGCCGCTCTGGAATTCGCGATAAAAATCCATCACCGCGCCCAGGAATTTCTGGTGCTGGGCGATGTGCGCCGCGGCATCCGGATAGTTGTAGCGCGCGAAGTGCCGCTCTTCATGCTCGAAGTGCGTCACGGCATAGTCCTTGAGCCGGTCCAGGATGCCGCCCAGAATGTGGCGGTCCTTGTTGTCCCGCATGGCGTCATGCAGCTCGTTGATGAGGCGGACCAGCACCTTGTGCTCTTCGTCAAGACTGTCGATGCTGGTGGAGAGGGTCGGTGTCCAGTTGAACAATTGCCGATTATCCACGGCCACCCGTGCCGCGCTGGTCCGGTCGGCGGCGGCATGGCGGGAGAGATCCTGAATGGCGCCGTTGAGATCTTCAATCAGGCTGATGATCCGTGTCAGCGCCTGGGCCGAACGGTGCATGTTCTCGGCGGTGTCCGTGGCCACGAGCGTCACTTCCGAGACGGCGCGGTTGATTTCCTCACTGGCGGCGCTCTGTTCCTCGGCGGCGGCGGCGATGCTCTCCACCTGACCGGCCGTATCCTCCACGATGCGGACAATGTCCCCCATGGAGGAACCGGCCGCAGCCGCTTCTTCCGTTGCGGAGACGATGTTGGTGGCAGCGGTTTCCACGGCGGCCACGTTCTCGCGGGCGGTTTCCTGGATGGCGCCGATGGCCGTGCCCACTTCCCGGGTGGCCTGCATGGTCTTTTCCCGGTCGAACGCGTGAAGCAGCCGGTGGACGGCAAAGCCGCGGCCGGCATCTCCTGCCCTGGCCGCCTCGATGGCCGCGTTCAGAGCCAGCAGATTGGTTTGGTCTGCGATGTCGGAAATGACGTTCATGATCCGCCCGATGTTCTCCGCATCCACCCCCAGGCGCGCCATGGATTCCTTGAGGCCCAGGATGCGCTGCTGCATCTGGCGAATACTTTCCACGGCGCGGGTCACGCCCTGGGCGCCGTCGGCGGCGAGCTTCTTGGAGGCGGCGGCGTTGCTGGCGGCCTGGCTGGCGTTGCGGGCCACCTCCATCACCGTGGCGTTCATTTCCTCCACGGCGGTGGCGGTTTCGGTCATGCGATCGCGCTGTACCAGTACGCCGTTGTCCACGGTGTCAATCTCACGGCCCAGTTCCTCCACCGCCCCGCCGACCTTGGCGGAAAGATCCGAGGCACTGCGGGAGACGGCGGTGATGGTGCCCAGCAATTCCTGCAGTCTGGCTTCCTTTGCCTTGGTGTCCTGCAGGGCGGCGTCGGTTTCGGCGTGGGCGTCCTTGGCGGCAAGTTCCTGTTCCGTGCACACGCTCATGGCGTTGTTCAGGGAGGCCACCATGGCCGTGATACTTTGGGCCAGAATCTGCAATTCGTGCGTAAAGTGGCCGTCCAGCCTGGCCTGCAGCGAGCCGCCGGCCACCTGATCGGCGTAGTGCACCAAGCGGTTCAGGGGCGCGAGCATCCTGGTGCGCAGCATCAGCAGCAGCCAACCCAGCAGGCCCACCACCAGCGTGATGCCGGTGATCTGGATGATGATAAGCCGCCGGACCTTGGCCTCGCTCTCCCGCTCAATCTGCTGCACCGCCTTGGAAAGGGCGACCACGGTGTCTTCGCTGAGGCTTCCGACCACCTTGGCATCCGTGAGGGTTCCGGCAAGGGCAGCCTGGGCGGCCGTGCGCAGTGGTTGCCAACGGCCATCCGCCGCATGCAGCAAGGCAGCGGTCTCCGTCGTGGGAGAGGGCAGCTCGGCTGTGGGACCAGCGGGATCCGGAGTGTTGGGGGCAGCTCCGCCTTTTTCCAGGGCGCGCTGCGTGGCCTCGAACAGCCGGATTCCCTTTTCCAGGCTGGCCCGGACCGAAGCGGCCTCAGCCGTTCCCGAGAGGGTCAGCAGCAGGGAGTCCTTGGCTACACGTTGGGCCAGCATGCGCTGCCGGCCGGCGAGATTGATGGTCAGGGCGTCCGTCTTCTGACTGGAAGAATCCACCAGCGTGGCGACGAACATGACAGCCACAACGAGGGACAGCAGCACAATGACACCGATGAGACGTTGCGAAAGGGACATTGCAGCTCCTTGCAGAAGCTTCTGCCGGATGTATTCCCACAAAAAAAGGGAGGGAAAGGCCCCTCCCCATACCTACATCACTCTTTGGAATGCATTGTACCCTTTCGGCAGACGAAAGACAAGCGGGTCGGAATCAATCGCAATGCAACTTTACGATTCAATACAAATAAATCATCTATTGTTTATCGAGGAACAGTCGAACACCATCTTCCACCATCTGGATGGCCAATAATATCAGAATAAGGCCCATCAGACGTTCCACTGCCCGCAGGCCTCGCGCGCCCAGCCGTCGGGAGAGCCAGGGGGCCAGCAGCAGGATGATGGTGGTGGGTATCCAGGCCAGGGTGAAGGCCAGGGCCGTGACCACGGGGCCGGAATCCAGGGTGGCGTACAGCATCACTGCGGCCAGCAGGGAGGGGCCGGCCAGCATGGGCACGGCAATGGGCACGATGAAGGGCTCTTCCGCTGCGAGGGCAGAAGGGTCCTCGGGATCGGCCGTCTCTTTGCTTTCGTCCGGAAACACCATCCGCATGGAGATGACGAACAGCACCACCCCCCCGGCCAGACGCAGGGTGGATGGTCCAAGCCCCAGGAATTTCAGCAGCCAATCCCCAAAAAAGCAGAACAGGATGGAGATGGCCAGGGCAAAGCACAGCTCACGAAAAATGATGCGCTGCTGACGCCGCGGCGGGAACCGTCGCAACATGCTCATGCACACGGGCACGTTGCCCAAACCGTCCATGATCAAGAACAAGGGCACCGCCAGTTCAAACAGGGTCCGCAGCTCCATGAATCCTCTATGGCATGGTCAAAAAAAGCGCGGGAAGATGCCTCTCCCCGCGCCTCAGTCAGACGTTTCAGGCCACCATGGCTACTCTGCCGCCGCACGGCGGCCGATGCAGAAGTAGGCGAAGCCTTCTTCCGCCACCAGGGTGGGCGAGTACAGGTTGCGACCGTCGAAAAGCACGGGCGCGCGCAGCAGTTTCTTGACGCGACGGAAGTCCGGGGTGCGGAACTGGTTCCATTCCGTGACCACGGCCAGGGCATGCGCGCCGTCCAGGGCGGCGTACTGCTCGTCCACCACGTCCAGGCCACCGGCAGTCCACAGCTTACTGACGTTGTCGCCAGCCACGGGATCGAACGCGCGGACGGTCATGCCCTTGCCCACCAGATACTCGACGATTTTCAGGGCCGCGGCCTCGCGGATGTCGTCGGTATTGGCTTTGAAGGCCAGGCCCCAGAGGGCCAGCGTCTTGCCGGCCACGCCGCCCTGGGCCTCGAAGTAGGCTTCTATCTTCCTGGCCAGCACGAGCTTCTGGCGGTCGTTCACGTCATCCACGGACGCCAGCAGCTGCGGCTCGTAGTCGTACTGCCGGGCAGTGTTGATGAGGGCCTTGACGTCCTTGGGAAAACAGGACCCGCCGTAGCCCACGCCAGGGTAGATGAAGGAGTAGCCGATGCGGCTGTCGGAGCCAATGCCCATGCGCACGTCGCGCACGTCTGCGCCCACCTGCTCGCAGATGTTAGCCACTTCGTTGATAAAGCTGATCTTGGTGGCCAGCATGCAGTTGGCGGCGTATTTGGTCATCTCCGCGCTGCGCACACCCATGACGATGCATTTTTCCCGGCTGCGGGCAAAGGGGGCGTACAGGGCCTTCATGAGCTCGGCGGTGCGCACGTTGTCCGTGCCCAGCACCACGCGATCCGGCTTCATGAAGTCGCTCACCGCATCCCCTTCCTTGAGGAATTCGGGATTGGAGACCACGTCGAACTCCAGGGCTGCGCCACGTTTGGCAAGCTCTTCCTGGATCAGCTCGCGCACCTTGTCTGCCGTGCCCACGGGCACCGTGGATTTGTCCACCACGATGGTGTAATCTTCCATATTCTGGCCGATGTCCCGGGCCACCTGATGCACGAAGGAGAGGTCGCAGGAGCCGTCCGGCCGGGAAGGAGTGCCCACGGTGATGAAGGCGAAGAGGGCGTTCTTGAGTCCTTCCTTGATATTGGTCGTGAAGGTCAGCCGCCCTTGCGCGGTGTTGCGCTTCACGAGCTCTTCGAGACCAGGTTCGTAAATGTGGACGTGCCCGGCCTCAAGCATTTTCACCACATCGGGATTCACGTCCACGCAGCAGACATTGTTCCCGGTTTCGGCAAAACAGGCTGCAGAGACAAGCCCCACATAGCCGGTGCCGACGATGCACAGATTCATAGCGTTTCCGCCTTGCACAAAGTAGAAGGAAAAAATGAGGGGTATGACAGGTTGGAGACGCTTTACTACAAATCTCGCCTTCCATCGTCAAGCGACGATTGCATGAAAAATTGGTGCGCACCACTTTCCACATTGCCTTTTCCCCGCCATCCACGTAGAAGGATGCTCGCCATGGACGAAGACCCTCCCCCCTCTCCCCACTCGGACAGTCCCGCTTGTGTGAGCGACCATGCTTGAACTGATTTTGTGTTCGCTGGCCGCCATCTGCATTTCCGCTTGGTGTTCCATGCTGGAGGCCGCGTTCTATTCCGTACCGGCCAGCTACATTGAGCATCTGCGGGCCACTGGCAAGCGCTCCGGCGAACGACTGCACCGGCTGCGGGCTGACATCGACAAGCCCATTTCCGCCATCCTCATCCTGAACACCATTGCCAACACCGCCGGCGCCACCCTGTCCGGGGCCATCGCCAGCCGGGAACTCGGTTCGGAAATGGCCGGCTACTTTGCCGCGCTGTTCACTCTGGTGGTGCTGTTCTTTTCGGAAATCGTCCCCAAGACCATCGGCGTGGCCTATGCCCGCAAGCTGGCCCCACTCATGGCCCGGCCCCTGCAAGGCATCGTGTTCATGCTGTGGCCCTTCATCTGGATCACCAGCACGCTTACACGGGTGGTCAAGCCCAAAAAGTCGCGCTCGGAAATGACCGAAGACGACATCCGGGCCATCGTGGCCCTGACCCGCCGGGCGGGGGTGCTCAAGCCGTATGAAGAGCAGACCATCATGAACCTGCTGCTCATGGATCTGAAGATCGTGAGCGACATCATGACCCCGCGCACCGTGGTGTTCTCCCTCTCCTCCAGCGCCACCGTGGCCGAAGCCAAGCTTTCCCCGGGATTCTGGAACCACTCCCGGGTGCCCGTGTACGCCGGGGAGAACTCGGAAAACGTGGTGGGCATCTGCTACCGGCGCGATGTGCTGACGCTGCTGGCCGAAGACCACTTTGCCGCCACCATCGGCGAAATCATGCGGCCGGCCCGGTTCGTCCTCTCCACCCTCACCCTGGACCGGCTGCTGGCGGAATTCCTGGAATCCCGCGTCCATCTTTTCGTGGTGCTTGATGAATACGGCGGCATGGAAGGCGTGGTGAGCCTGGAAGACGTGGTGGAAGAAATGCTGGGCAAGGAAATCGTGGACGAAACGGACCGCGTGGAAGACCTGCAGGCCCTGGCTCGGACCCGCAAAGAACAGTTGACGAAAGCTCGGGAGAAACTACACAATAAAAATCTCCCTGCGCTGCCGAGCGATCACGGCTAACACACACAGGAAGACGCAGATGACCGCAAAAAAATCCAATGCCAAGGTGTATCTCCTGGCCCTGCTGCTGTTCGTGGGCGGCCTGGGTGCGCTGGTTGCTTCGGGCCTTTCCGAAAACAGCGTCTACTTTTTGAATGTTTCCGAAGCCCTGGCCATGCCTTCAGAAAAGCTGGGCGCCATGCGCATGTTCGGTCAGGTGGATGAGCGGGATCTGAGCGCGCACCAGGGCATGCCCGGCGTGACCTTCCGGCTCATCGACAAGGACGACCCATCCAAGACCCTGATGGTGGACTACAAGGGCGCCGTGCCGGACACCTTCAAGCCCGGTGTGGAAGTGATTGTGGAAGGCGCACTGGACAAGGCCGGCGGGCAGTTCACCGCCTCCACCCTCATCACCAAGTGCCCGTCCAAATACGAAAAAGAGAATCGCCAGGAAGGCTAGGGCACGTTGTTTTTGAAAAGAACTCTCGGGGGAAAACCTTTTGCAANTTTTTCAAAATTAAAATGCTCTAGTCTCTGGCAGATGGCCGCCTCCCGCGCTTCACGCCGCTCCCGCATTCGTGCCGGAGCGGCTTTTTTTTTGCGGCGACGGACGGGCTGTCACCGTACTGTCACTTTCCCTGACTTCCAAGACATGCTATTTTTCGGGTGACAAACTATTGCCCTGGCCATTTTGTGAGCACTTTCACGGAGAACCGCCATGTCCGACGAACTTCCGCCACCCCGTGTGCCCTCCCCGGCGAATCTGCCCAGACTGCCCTACCCTCAAGGCATGCGGCGCATGGGCGCGCTTATTGTGGCCGGGGTCTGCGCCCTGCTGCTCTTTATGGCCTTCGACAACATTATTGAGAATGTGAATGCTGAAAAAATTGTTGTCAATCAACGGTTTTATGTAGGCACTTTGGACTGGTGGACAGACCCGGGCGTGCACTGGCAGCTCTTTGGCAAGGTCACCACGTACCGCCGCTCCACCCAGTTCTGGTTCAGTTCCAGTGCGGACCAAGGCAGTCGGATGGACATGTCCATGCGCACCCGGTTCAACGACGGTGGCCACGCCAATATTTCCGGCTCCGTGCGCTTCGACATGCCTTTGGAACTCGACAAACTCACCAATCTGCACATCAAATACGGGTCGCAAGAAGCCATCGAACAGCAGCTCATCCGCACGGTGATGGAACGCGCAGTGTACATGACCGGCCCCCTCATGAGCAGCCGGGAATCGTACAGCGAAAAGCGCCCGATGTTGCTGACGTACATTGAAGACCAAGCCAAGCACGGCGTGTACAAGACGACGACCACCACCAGATATGTGGAAGATCCAGTCACCGGTGACAAGCGCCAGATCACCGTCTCCGAACCCGTGCTCAACCCCGCGGCTCCCAACGGCATTGCCCGCATGGAAAGCTCGCCCATCGAGGAATACGGCATCAAGCTCTACAATCTGTCCATGAACATGATCGCCTACGACCAGAAGGTGGAGCAGCAGATTACGCAGCAGCAGCAGATCACCATGGACATTCAGACCAAAAAGGCCGAGGCGACCAAGGCAGAGCAGGATGCCATCACCGCCGAGCAGAAAGGCCGGGCCACGGCGGCCGAAGCCCGCTGGAAGCAGGAGGCGGAAAAGGCCATGGCGGTGGTCAAGGGCGAACAGGAAAAGCAGGTGGCCGAGCTGGCTGCGCAAAAAGAATACAATGTCGCCAAGCTGGGTGCCGAACGGGAACTGCAGGTGGCCACCTTGCAAAAGCAGGCCGCGGCGCAGCTGAAGGAAAAGCTCATCATGGAAGGCCAGGGCGAATCCGAAAAGCGCAGACTGATCATGCAGGCGGACAATGCCCTGGAAACGCGTCTCTCGGCCTGGAAAGAAGTGAACCGCCACTATGCCGACGCCATCGCCCGGTACAGCGGCAACTGGGTGCCCCAGGTGCAACTGGGTGCGCAGGCCGGCGGCGGAGCCGCAACCCCGGGGGCGCATCAGCTCATCGACCTGCTCACGGCAAAAACCGCGCGGGATCTGGCCTTGGATCTGGGCATGAGCGCCATGCCGGCCTCGGGCAGTCCGCCCCAGCAACAGTAAGGCAGACTGTTACCATATTTTCATATTCTTCGGGGCGCGAGCATGCCGCCGCGCCCCGACAATCCATCCCCCCGCGGCATGCTTTGCTTCCTCCCCAATTTGCCTTCTGCGCTGTATCCCGCGGTGCAACCCTGTTGCCCGCCGGGGGCTCTTCCCCTTCCGACCGTTTCAGTTTAGGGTGCCGCCTTCCGAAGACACGCAAGGTGGTGATACATGCATCTGCTCGGCTACTGGACGCAGCTGGCTTGCCTGCTGCTGACTCTTGGGCTTTCCGCCTACGCCCTCATCCTGTGCTGGAACAACGACCAGCGCTGCCCGGCATGGCTGGAACGCGGGCACCTCGTCGCGTCTGCCCTGCTCACCCTGGGCGCAGGCGTCATCCTGAACGCCCTGGTGAACAGGGACTATTCTTTCCTGCTGGTGGCGGACTACACAGACAGTGTGCTGCCCCTGTTCTATCGCATCACGGCCTTCTGGGCCGGGCAGGCCGGGTCGCTCTATTTCTGGGCCTGGATGGTGGCCTTGTGCTGCGTGGTGTTTCAGGCCACCACCGCCTACTCGCGGCTCACCCCGTCCACCAAGCTGCATTTCTGGCTGTTCCACCACGGAGTGATGGCCTTCTTCCTGCTGCTGCTCACCAGCTACAGCAACCCCTTCACGGAAGTCATCCCCCCGCCTGCCGACGGCAACGGCCTGAACCCGCTGCTGCAGCATCCGGGGATGATCTTTCATCCGCCCCTGCTGTTCCTGGGCTATGCCGGATTCACCATTCCGGCCTGTCTGGCCCTGGGGCAGACCATGGCCGGCGAGTTCGGCCGTGCCGGTCACTGGACCGTGGTGGGCCGGCCCTATGCCGTGAGCGCCTGGGTCTTCCTGACGGCCGGCATCATCCTGGGCGGCTGGTGGAGCTACATGGAACTGGGCTGGGGCGGCTACTGGGCCTGGGATCCGGTGGAAAACGCCTCCCTGATCCCCTGGTTCGCCGGCACGGCCTTTCTGCATACCGCCATGCTGCAGAGCCGGCGCGGCGTGCTGCCCCGGGCCAATGTATTCCTGGTGGGCCTGACCCTGGTGACCTGCTTTTTCGCCACGTATCTGGTTCGCTCCGGCGTGGTGGAGAGCCTGCACGCCTTCGGCCGGGCACCCATTGGCATCCCGCTGATGTTGTTCATGCTCGCCACCCTGCTGTACCTGCCCGTGGGCATTGCCGCCGGGTATGGCAAGGGCGACGCCCACAGCAAGGAGCTGGCCGGGCTGGGCAGCCGGGAAGGCTTGCTCATCATCGCCGTATGGGCCCTGCTGGCCCTGGGGCTGGTGGTGCTCATGGGCACCATGTGGCCGGTGATCTCCCAGTTGTGGAGCGCCAACACCGTGGGGCTGGACCAGTCCTTCTACAACAAGGTCTGCATGCCGTTTTTCGTGGTCCTGGCGTTGCTGCTGTGCGCCTGCCCCTGGATGTCCTGGCAGGGGGGCGTGAGCAAGATGAAGCATCTGTCCCTGGTGGTGGCCGTGTTCGCAGGGCTGCTGGTGGGCTTGTATCTGGCCGGGTACACCATGCCCGTGCCCCTGGTGGGCGCGGCTGCGGGCGGAGCCTGTCTGCTCTCCCTGCCGCTGTTGCTGATCACGGACAAGGCGGCGCGCGGGCTGCCGGCCTCCCTGGCTGCGCATCTGGTGCACATCGGCCTGGCGCTGATGGTGGTGGGCGTGGCCATCTCCGGCCCCTACCAGCAGGAACGTCAGGTGGTGCTCAAGCCTGGGGAGGCAACAGAAGTGGCCGGCTTCTCCTTCCAGTATGAGGGATTGCGCGAATACCGCACCTCTCGTCTGGCCGGCCTGGAGGCCACCATCCATGTGACCAAAAACGGTGCCCCCGTGGGCACGTTGCACCCGGAACGCCGTATCTACCAGAAGTTCTCCAACGCCTTTGCCGAGGCCAGCACCATCTTCTCCCTGGGCACGGAAGTGTACGCCACCCTGCTGGGTGCGCAGGAGGATCATACGGCATCCTTCACCCTGAGCACGCACCCCCTGGTGAACTGGCTGTGGGTGGGTGGAACCATTATGTGCATTGCGCCGTTCTGGGGCATCTTCCGCAGAAAACGCGGCGGAGAACAGGCGTGACGCAGGCCCCGCGCCACTCGGGCCAGCTTGCCGCCGCCAAGGGGCTGGGCAAGTTCTACGGGCCGCGCCTCGTCTTCAAGGACGTGCAGTTCACCCTGCACGCCGGCGAATGCCTGTTGCTTGCCGGCCCCAATGGCGCCGGCAAGTCCACCCTGCTCAAGATCCTGGCCGGCCTGACCCCGGCGGATGCCGGCGTCTGCGACCTGACCGTGGGGCATGACCGCCTGGGATTTCTGGGCCATGTCACCTGCATTTATCCGCAGATGAGTGGCCTGGAGAACCTGCGCTTCTGGGCCAGGGTGCACGGGCTTTCCCTGGATGACGAGGTCCTGCGCGCCCGGCTGGCAGCGGTGAACCTTGCGGATGCAGCCGACGACCGCGCCGGCGCATATTCCCGCGGCATGGCCCAGCGGCTGAATCTGGCCCGGGTGTTCCTGAACGAGCCGGATCTCCTGCTGCTGGACGAGCCCGGCACCGGGCTGGATGTGGCCTCTTCCGCAATGCTGACCCGGTCCATCCGGCAGGCCCGGGAACGCGGGGCCGGGGTCATCTGGATCAGTCATCATCTGGAACGGGATCTGCCCGAGGCCAATGCCGTGCTGGCCCTTTCCGGCCGGGGCGCGCCGGCCTATCACGGCCCTGCGGCCGGCTACACTCCGGAGGCCTGCACGTGCTGAGGGCGGCGCTCGTCATCGCGCACAAGGATCTGCGGCTGCTGGCCGGCCGGTCCAGCGGGCTGGTGCAGGCCATCCTGCTGGGATTGGTGTTGCTGTTCCTGTTCAGCCTCTCGCAAGCGCCAGGGCAGCGGCTGCCGGCCCAGAGCGCGGCGGCGGTGTTCTGGATGGCGTCCTTGTTCTGCGAAATCCTGGTGGTCAACGCCTTGTTTTTTGTGGAGGAAGTCCAGGGCGCACGGCTGGCGCTGGCCCTTTCTCCCATGCCGTTGCAGGCGGTCTGGCTGGGCAAGGTCCTGGCCAGTCTGGTGCTGCTGCTGCTGGCGCAGTGCCTGTTCCTGCCGGCCAGCGTGGCGTTTCTGGGGCAATCCTTCAGCGGCGATGTACTGCCGGCCCTGGCCATGGTGCTCCTGGCGGATTGGGGTCTGGTCGCCCTGGGCGCGCTGCTGGGGGCGCTTTCCCAGGGGCAGGCGGCGCGGGAGTCGTTGCTGTCTGTGGTGCTGTTTCCCCTGCTGCTGCCTCTGCTGCTGGCGGCGGTGCGCGGGATGACCCAGGCCCTGGGTGGCCCGCCCGAATCGCTGGACAACTGGTTTTTGACTGCCGGCGCTTTTGATCTCATGTTCACGGCGGCGGCACTTTTTCTTTTTCCTTTTGTCTATGGAGGGGATGCATGACCCTGCCCATTCCCTTGCTGGCGACGCTGGCCGGCCTGGCCATGGCCGCCTCGCAGTGGCTCATCTGGGTGTACGCGCCCGTGGAGGCCACGCTAGGCCCGGTGCAGAAGATCTTCTATCTGCACCTGCCCCTGGCATGGTGGTCCCTGCTGAGCTTCGGGGTCACCTTTGTGGCCAGCGCCTTGTATCTGCTAAAGAAAAACCTCCGCTTCGACCTGCTGGCCGGGGCGGCGGCAGAAATTGGCGTGCTCTTTAGCAGTCTGGCGCTCATCACCGGCTCCATCTGGGGTCGGGTGTCGTGGAATGTCTGGTGGACGTGGGATCCGCGGCTGACCACCACCCTGGTGATGTGGTTCATCTACGCCGCCTATCTGCTGGTCCGCGGTCTGGAAATGCCGCGCGAACGCAAGGCCACGGTGGCGGCCGTGCTGGGGGTGGTGGCGTTTCTGGATGTGCCGCTGGTGTTCTGGTCCGCCCGGTTGTGGCGTTCCGTACACCCGGCCGTCTTCGCCTCCAAGGGGGGTGGGCTCACGGGCGAGATGGCCACCACGGTCATCGCCTGCGTGGGGGCGTGGTTTTTTGTCTGGATCTGCCTGCTGCTCATCCGGCGGCGGCAGCTTCTGCAGCAGGAACGGCTGCTCGGCCTGCAGCAAACCTTGAGCGCAAGCAATTAAGGAAATACTCGTATGGATGTCCAAACCGCCCTCATGGCCGCCAATGCCCTGGTCTGGCTTGGCGTGGCCGGGTACATCGTCTTTCTGGCCGGCCGGCAGCGCCTGTTGTCCCAACGTATTGATCGCCTGGAGCATCTGCATGGCCCGGAAAAATAAGTCCAAAAAACACGCTGTTCCGCACCAGGCTGCCCCGGTCGCACCGGCGGCGTCCACCACTCCCGGGGCTCCCGCGTCGCCCGTGGTCGTTTCGCCCATGCGGGTGCTGGCCCTGGGGGGCATGGGCCTGTTCATCATCGCCGTGTTTCTGTGGTCCTTCATTTCCCGCATGTCCAGCGACACCCGTTTCGAGGACCGGCGGCCCAAAATGGGCCAGATGGGTGGCCAGGCAGGCGGCATGCCCATGCCCGAGGGGATAAGCGAATCCATGCCCCCGGCCATGGCCGAAGCCATGCAAAAACAGCGGGCCAGCCAGGAGGGACAGCAAACGCCTCAGGGCATGCCCGGCCAGGCCATGGCCGGCATGGACGCCGACGGCATGAACCGCGTGGGCGCCATGATGCGCCAGATGCAGGGCGATCCCAACAACGCCACCGTGCTGGCCATGCTGGCAGACGAGTTCATGCATATGCAGGACTGGGAAGCCGCCGTGAGCTTCCTGAACAGGGCCCTGGTGGCAGAGCCGGCCAATGCTCGCGTGATGGGTCTGTTGGGCATCAGCCACTTCAACATGAAAGAATACGACGCCGCGGTGCAATACTTCGAAAGCCTGCTGGCCGTGGAGCCGGACAACGCCGGGGCGCATTACAACCTGGGCATGATTTATACGCGGTTCCTGAACCGGCCCGAAGAAGGCCGCCGCAGGCTGGAAGCCATGCTGCTGTTGCCCACGGTCACCGACCCCCTGCGCCGCGAAGCCACGGCCCTGCTGGAAGCAGCACCACCGGCCGCCGCCTCCCCGGCAGACAACGCCAGCGGCACGGGCAACGCCAGCAGCTCGTGAAAAATCCCACCCGCAGGCTTCGTATTGACGAGAACAAGGGCGCGTGGCATGAAAAAATCTTCACGCCACAGGGCACGCTTGAAACAACTTGTCCACGGGCCGCATGGTGCGGATTCGTGAGTTGAGGTTCAGCCATTCACCCCTTTGCTGAGGAGGACGTATGCGTTCGTTGAAACTGGCACGTCTTGCCGTGCTTGCGTCGTTCCTGATTTTGGGCGCCGCCGGCGCCGCCGCTGCGGCGGACACCATCAAAATCGCCGTACCTTCCCCCTTCACCGGCGCTGCTGCCGGCTACGGCGACAACGTGAAAGCCGGCGTGGAACTGAAGCTGGCCGAAATCAACGCCGCTGGCGGGATCAACGGCAAGCAGGTGGTGGCCGAATTCCTCGACGAGCAGTGCGATCCCAAGGAAGCCGCCACCGTGGCCGCCAAGATCGTGCAGGACGACGCCATTGTCGGCGTCGTGGGCCATCTGTGCTCCTCCGCCCATCTGGCCGCCCTGCCCAACTACGTGAAGAAGGGCATCGTCGCCGTCTCCCCCACTGCCACCAACGTGACCATTTCTGAAAAGAACAAGGACAAAGCCGGCAAGGCCTGGAGCTACCGCGTGGTATACCGCGACGACTTCCAGGGCGCGTTCCTCGCTCGCTATGCCTCCCAGGTGCTGGGCCTGAAGGCCATTGCCGTGTTCTATGAGAACAACGACTACGGCATCGGTCTCAAGGAAGCCTTTGTGAAGGAAGCCAAGAAGATCGGTCTCGCCGTGGTGGGCGAGGAAGGCTACATGAAGGGCGCGTCCGACTTCACGCCCCAGCTCACCTCCCTCAAGAGCAAGAATCCCGACGGTCTGTTCATCTCCGGCTACTACAACGAAGGCGCCCTCATCGCCACTCAGGCCAAAAAGCTGGGCATGAACGTGGCCAAGTTCGGCGCGGACGGGCTGGACAACGCCGACTACATCAAGCTCGCCGCCGACGCCGCTGAAAACACCTACATGACCGTGCCCTTCCTGGCCGAAGCCGCCAGCGCCGACGCCCAGGCCTTCCTCAAGAAGTTCGCCGACACCTACAAGCGTGAATCCGACTGGATGAGCGCCAATGCCTTCGACGCCACCGGCGTGGTGCTGGAAGCCGTGAAGGCGGCCGGCATGGATCGCGCCAAGGTGCGCGACGCCATTGCCGCCATGAACAGCCCCGAAACCGGTTTCAAGGGCATCACCGGCAACACCTACTTCGACGCCAACGGCGACTGCCTGAAGAACGCCTTCGTCAAGGTGGTCAAGGGTGGCACCTTCGTGCCTGCAGACAAGCAAATGGAATAACGGGGCCCGGCTTCCACAAGCAAGAGCCTCACGGAGACAGGCTGGGCCGACGCATCGGGTCCAGCCTGTTTCCATTCAAGGCTGCAGCGCTGCGTTCATCACCCTCAACCTCCCAGGCGGTCGCCGTGCTAGAGCAACAACTCGTCAACGGGCTGACTCTCGGGGTCATCTACGCCCTCATCGCCGTCGGCTACACCATGGTGTACGGCGTCATCGAACTCATCAACTTCGCACACGGCGAAGTGTACATGATCGGGGCGTTCTTGTGCGTGACCTTCATCACGGCTGTGGGCCTTCCGTTCTACGTGTCCATGCTGCTGGCCATGATCTGCGCCGCAGCCATCGGAGTCTCCATTGATCGCATCGCCTACCGGCCCTTGCGAAGTTCGCCCAGGCTGGCGGTGCTCATCACCGCCATCGGGATGTCCATTTTTCTGCAGAACCTGGCCATGATCATCTGGGGGAGCCGGCCGGTGCCCTTCCCGCAGGATGCCGTGCCCGCGTACCTGAAGCTCACGGCCATTGAATTCAGCGGCGTGCACCTTTCCTGGCTGCAATTGTTCATCTTTGCGGTGACCTTCAGCATGATGCTGCTGTTGTACGTGATCATCAACCACACCCGCATGGGCACGGCCATGCGCGCCCTGGCCCAGAACCGGACCTGCAGCCAGCTCATGGGCGTGAACGTGAACCGCGTCATTGCGTTCACCTTTGCCCTGGGGTCTTCCATGGGCGCAGTGGCCGGGGTGCTGGTTGCCGTGTATTACAACACCCTCTCCCCCACCATGGGCTACGTGGCCGGGGTGAAGGCCTTTGCCGCGGCCGTGCTGGGCGGCATTGGCTCCGTGCCGGGAGCCATGCTGGGAGGCATCGTGCTGGGCATTGCCGAGGCCCTGGGGGCGGGCTACGTCTCGTCCCTGTATCGCGACGGCGTGGCCTATGCCGTGCTCATCGCGGTCATCATCTTCCGCCCTTCCGGCTTGCTGGGCAAAGCCCTGGTGGAGAAGGCGTAAGACCATGCCCAAAAAATTCATCCTCCCTCTCTTTCTGGCAGTGGCCCTGGCCTTTCCCCTGCTGCCCATGTCCAACGATTACGTGCTCCATGTCGTCACGCTGGTGGTGGTGTACATGGTGCTGGCCATGGGCCTGAACGTGCTGCCCGGGTTCTGCGGCCTGCTGGATCTGGGCTTCGTGGGCTTTTACGGCGTGGGCGCATACACCGCCGGTCTGCTCACGGTGCACTATGGTGTGAGCCTGTGGATCATGGTCCCGGCGGCGGTGCTCAACGGCGCGCTGTGGGGCGTGGTGCTGGGCGTGCCAACCCTCAGGCTTTCAGGCGATTATTTCGCCATCGTCACCTTCGGGTTCGCCGAGCTGGTGGTGCTGTTCCTGACCAACGAAATCTGGCTCACCCGCGGTCCCCTGGGGCTGCCGGGCATCGATCCCGTGAGCGTGGACCTCTCCTTCCTCAATCCGGCCTGGATCTACGAGTTCGAGGGCGAGCGGCCGTACTTCTATCTGGGGCTGGCCATGCTGGTCCTGGTGTACCTGACCATGCGCCGGCTGGAGGACTCCCGCCTGGGCCGGGCTTGGCTGGCCATCCGGGAAGATCAGCTCGCGGCGGCCAGCTGCGGGGTGAACATCTACGCGTACAAGATCATCGCCTTCGGCATTTCCGCCGGGGTGGGCGCGCTGGCCGGCTGCTTCTTTGCCCGCTGGACGCTCTTCCTTTCGCCAGATATGTTCAAGTTCTGGGAATCCTTCCTCATCCTGTGCATGGTGGTCCTGGGAGGCCTGGGGAACATCCACGGCGCCATGGTGGGCGCGGCCATCCTCATCGCCCTGGGCGAGGTGCTGCGCGTGGTGCTGCCGGAACTGGGCCTGCCCAACGAAGCCCGCTTTCTGGTGTACGGATTGATCATGATCTGTATCATGCGTTTCAAACCCAAAGGCTTTTTCCCGAAAATCGCCGCCGCCGGCGAGTCCAATCCCCTGATCAAGCGCCTGCGCGCCCAGCTCGAACAGCACGGAGGAACCGCCCGATGACCGCCCCCGCTCCGCTTCTGAAAGTAGATCAGGTCTACAAGCGCTTCGGCGGTCTGATGGCCCTGACCGACGTCAGCTTCGATATCATGCCCGGCAAGATCCAAGGGCTCATCGGTCCCAACGGCGCAGGCAAGACCACCCTCTTCAACTGCATCACCGGCGTGTACAAACCCACGCAGGGCGACATCACCCTCATGCCGCCGGCGAAAAATGGCGCACCCGCCGAGTCCCTGCACATCAACGGCAAAAAACCGGACAAGGTGGTGGCCCTGGGCATTGCCCGGACCTTCCAGAACATCCGCCTGTTCTCCTCCCTCACCGTACTGGACAACGTGCGCATCGGCCGCCATTGCCGCACGGCCTCCAATCTGGTGGGCGCGGTGCTGCGCCTGGGCGGGCAGCGGTGTGAGGAAGCAGCCATCATCGACGCCAGCATGAAATGGCTGAAATTCGTAGGCCTGGAGCGCCACGCCCTGGCCCCGGCCTCTTCCCTCTCCTACGGCGACCAGCGCCGCCTGGAAATCGCCCGGGCCCTGGCCACGGAGCCGGCCCTGCTGCTCCTGGACGAGCCCGCCGCCGGCATGAACCCACGCGAAACCGCGGACCTGGATCATTTGATCCACGCCATCCTCGACGAAGGCGTCACCGTGCTGCTCATTGAACACGACATGAAACTGGTGATGAAAATCTGCGAGCAACTCATCGTGCTGGACCACGGCGAACGCATCGCCTACGGCCCGCCCGCCGTCATCAAGGACGACCCCAAGGTCGTGGAGGCCTACCTGGGCCGGGGGGCCGCCCATGCCTAACGCCGCACCCATGCTCAAACTCGACGGCATCCATACCTTCTACGGCAGCATCCATGCCCTGAAAGGCGTCTCCCTGGAGGTGAACCAGGGGGAAATCGTCACCCTCATCGGGGCCAACGGCGCCGGCAAGTCCACCACCCTGATGACCCTGTGCGGCGTCATCCGGCCCAAGCAAGGCACGGTGACCTTCAACGGGCAGGATATCACCCGGGTCTCCACCGAAAAAATCGTCAAACTCGGCGTCACCCAGGTCCCCGAAGGACGCATGATCTTCCCCCGCCTCACGGTCATCGAGAACCTGCGCATGGGGGCCTACCTGCGCCGCGACCCGGACGGCGTGAAGGCCGACGAAGAAAAAGTCTTTGGCCTCTTTCCCCGGCTGAAGGAACGCCGCGGCCAGTACGGCGGCACCCTTTCCGGCGGCGAGCAGCAGATGCTGGCCATCGGCCGGGCCATTATGGCCCGCCCTTCCCTGCTTCTGCTGGACGAACCCTCCCTGGGCCTGGCGCCCATTGTGGTGGAAAATATCTTCGACGTCATCGTCAACATCAACAAGGCCGGCACCACGGTGCTGCTGGTGGAGCAGAACGCCCAGATGGCCCTGCATATTGCCCACCGCGGCTACGTGCTGACCACCGGCGAGGTGCACCTCACGGGCACCTCCAAAGAATTGCTGGAAAATCCCCAGGTCCGCGCCGCCTACCTGGGGCTGGAATAACCTTGCGCTACAGGATTTGATTATTATGGAAAAATCCATCGGACGCGGACTTACGTTCGACGACGTGCTCATGCTCCCGGCCTATTCCGAGGTCACCCCCGATCTGGTGGACGTCTCCACCCGGCTCACCCCTTCCCTGACCCTGAATATCCCCCTCATCGCTGCGGCCATGGACACGGTCACCGAGTCTGCCATGGCCATCTCCATGGCCCGTCAGGGCGGCGTGGGCGTGATCCACAAGAACCTGCCCCTGGACCGCCAGCGCCTGGAAGTGGAAAAGGTCAAGAAGTCCGAGTCCGGCATGATCGTGGACCCCGTGACCATCCACCCCGAGGACACCGTGGGCTCGGCCCTGCGCACCATGAGCGAATATCGCATCTCCGGCCTGCCCGTGGTGGAGAACGATCACTTGGTGGGCATCCTCACCAACCGCGATGTGCGCTTCGTCACCGACAACGACCTCAGAGTGCGCGAAGTGATGACCAGCCGCCGGCTCGTCACCGTGCCCGTGGGCACCACGCTGGAGCAGGCCAAGGCGCATCTGCACGAAAACCGTATCGAAAAGCTCCTGGTGGTGGACGATCAGGGCCGCCTCAAGGGCCTGCTGACCATCAAGGACATCGAAAAAATCAAGAAGTACCCCCATTCCTGCAAGGACGACCAAGGCCGCCTGCGCGTGGGCGCAGCCGTGGGCGTGGGCAAGGAATCCCTGGAACGCGGCGACGTGCTGCTCAAGGCCGGGGCGGATTTCCTGGTGGTGGATTCGGCCCACGGGCATTCCAAGAACGTGCTGGAAACCGTGCGCAACCTGCGCGCCGCCTATCCCGACGCCCAGATCATCGCCGGCAACGTGGGGACGTACGAAGGCGCCCGCGCCGTGCTGGAAGCCGGGGCAGACACCGTGAAGGTGGGCATCGGACCCGGCTCCATCTGCACCACGCGCATCGTGGCCGGCGTGGGCGTGCCCCAGGTGACGGCCGTGATGGAAGCCACCCGCGCCGCCAAGGAGCTGGGACGCTGCGTGATTGCCGATGGCGGCATCAAATTCTCGGGCGATGTGGTCAAGGCCCTGGCCGTGGGTGCGGATTCGGTGATGATCGGCTCGCTGTTCGCCGGCACGGACGAATCCCCCGGCGAAACCATCCTGTACCAGGGCCGGCGCTACAAGATCTATCGTGGCATGGGCTCCATCGACGCCATGGCCGAAGGCAGCAAGGACCGCTATTTCCAGGAAAAGAGCGAAGCCTCCAAGCTGGTGCCCGAAGGCATTGTGGGCCGCGTGCCGTACAAGGGCCCCGTGGGCGAGGCGCTCTTCCAGCTGGTGGGCGGCCTGCGCTCCGGCATGGGCTATACCGGCTGCGCCACCATCCAGGAGCTGCGGGAAAAATCCCGCATGGTGGAAATCTCGCCTGCCGGCCTGCGCGAAAGCCACGTGCACGACGTCATCATCACCAAGGAAGCCCCCAACTACCGCGTGGAGCAGTACTAGGCCCGCTGCGTTTGGGGGACCCACCACCCCAAAGACGTTTGCCGGCATTCCGTTACAACAACGTTCTGGAAGGGGGAGCGCGAGGGGGAGCATCCGTTTTTTCTAAGGAGTTCCCGCTCGCCTCTTCCACCACTTCTCTTCCTCACAGGGGAGCGCCATGCAGCTCGCGGAAAAAGTCGTCATTATCGATTACGGATCCCAGGTCACCCAGCTCATCGCCCGCCGTGTGCGCGAGGCCGGGGTCTATTCGGAAATTCATCCCTGCACCACCCCCCTGGAGCAGTTGCGGGCCCTCAAGCCCAACGCCCTCATTCTCTCCGGCGGGCCGTGCAGCGTTTCGGAAGACGGCGCGCCCCAGCTGGATCCCGGCCTGGTGGAACTGGGCCTGCCCATCCTTGGCATCTGCTACGGCATGCAGCTGCTGGCCAAGGAGCTGGGCGGCCAGGTGGAACGCGCCAAGGAACGCGAGTACGGCCGCGCGCATCTGGCCATCGCCACGGCCTGCCCCCTGTGGGAAGGCCTGCCGGAAGCCCCCACGCAGACGGTGTGGATGAGCCACGGCGACCACGTGCTTGCCCCGCCGCCAGGATTCGAAGTCATCGCCAGCACGGAAAAAGTCCATGTGGCTGCCATGGCAGACCTGGGCCGCAGCATCTATGCCGTGCAGTTCCACCCCGAGGTGGCGCACACCGAGCATGGCGAGCAGATCCTGCACAACTTCCTCTTCAAGGTAGCAAAGTTGAAGGGAAAGTGGACCATGGGATCCTTCATCGAAACCTGCGTGGCCGAGATGCAGGCCAAGATTGGCGAGACGGGCCAGGTGGTCTGCGGCCTGTCCGGCGGCATCGACTCCACCGTGGCCGCCCTGCTGCTGCATCGGGCCATCGGCAAGCGGCTGCACTGCATTTTCGTGGACAACGGGCTGTTGCGGGCCGGGGAACGCGAGGAAGTGATCGGCTTTCTGACCGCCCACTTCGACCTGAACCTGCACACCGTGGACGCGCAGGATCTCTTCCTGGGCAAGCTGGCTGGCGTGACTGATCCTGAGCAGAAGCGCAAGATCATCGGGTACACCTTCATCGAAGTCTTCGAGCGCGAGGCCAAGGCCATCTCCAACGTGGAGTTCCTGGCCCAGGGCACGCTGTATCCGGACGTCATCGAATCCGTCTCCTTCCGCGGGCCGTCTGCAGTCATCAAGAGCCACCACAACGTGGGCGGGCTGCCGGACCGCATGCAGCTCAAGCTGGTGGAACCCCTGCGCGAGCTGTTCAAGGACGAGGTCCGCAAGGTGGCTGCCCAGCTTGGCCTGCCGGACTTCATCATCTGGCGGCATCCCTTCCCCGGCCCTGGGCTGGCCATCCGGGTCATCGGCGAGATTACGGCCGAGCGGCTGGAAATCCTGCGGCAGGCCGATGCCATCGTCCAGCAGGAGCTGCACGCCTCGGACTGGTACCGGAAAATGTGGCAGGGCTTCGCTGTCCTCTTGCCGGTCAAGAGCGTGGGTGTTATGGGCGACGACCGGACGTATGAACACGTCTGCGCCCTGCGGCTGGTGGAGAGCGTGGACGCCATGACAGCGGACTGGGCCCGGGTGCCGCCGGAGATCCTGGCGCGCATGTCCAACAGAATAATCAATGAAGTCAAAGGGGTAAACCGCGTGGTATTGGATATCTCCTCCAAGCCGCCGGCCACCATCGAGTGGGAATAAGCCTGCTTTGACACGCTGACGGAGGAACCATCATGTTCGGAATCGGCTCTACGGAACTCATCGTCATTCTTGTTGTGGCCCTGCTGGTGCTTGGGCCGCGCAAGTTGCCGGAAATCGCCAAAACCCTGGGCAAGGCCATGGGGGAATTCCGTCGCATGTCCTCCGACTTCCAGCGCACCATCGATACCGAGCTTGACCGCGAGGAAAAACAGAAGCGCCGCGAAGAAGAAGCCAAGCGTCAGGCCCTGAAGAAACAGCAGGAGGAAGAGGCGCTGGCCAAGGCCGCCTCCAAACCCACCGCCGCAGACCCGGCCGCAACCCTCTCGGTGTCGGCCGGGTCCACCGTGGATGTTTCCGCCTCCAGCCCGGCTCCCGCCGCCAAGGACACCCAGGCATGAGCGACGAGACGAAACGCCCCCAAGACGGCGCACCGGAGCAAGACGGCGCACCGGAGCAGGCCAGCGCGCCGGAGGATGCTGCCCCCCCAGGCCAGCCAGCAGATCCGCCCCCAGCCGATGCCGCCGGCGAGTCCGGCACAGGCGCGGAGACTGCCGGCACTCCAGACGGCGAATCCTCGCCGCCTGATGCTTCCGCCCTGCCTCCGGCCGCATCTGTTCCCCCAGGGACGCCCGCGACAGGGGATGCTGCCGGATCAGACGCAGACCCAGACGCAGACCCAGACGCGGATCCGGATGCGGAAGAGCCCGAGGAAGAAGCGGCGCAGGAACACGGCGCCATGGGCTTTTTCGACCATCTGACCGAACTGCGCGTGCGGCTGGTGCGCTGTCTTATTGCCGCGTTCATCGGCTTCATGCTCTGCTACAGCGTGGCCGAGGATCTGTTCGGCCTGCTCATGGAGCCGCTGGTCAGGGTGTTTCCGCCGGATACCCATCTCATCTTCACCACCCTGCCCGAGGCCTTCTTCACGTACATGACCGTGGCCGCCGTGGCCGGGATATTCGTGGCCTCGCCGTACATCTTCTATCAAGTCTGGTGCTTCGTGGCGCCAGGGCTGTATGAGGAAGAACGCAAGACACTGTTTCCCATCGCCTTTTTCTCGGCATTCTTTTTCGTGGCTGGGGCGATGTTCGGATACCATGTGGTGTTTCCCCATGCCTTTGAATTCTTCATGAGCTACACCACAGAACTCATTCGGCCCATGCCGGCGCTCAAGGAATACCTGAACTTCTCCTTGAAAATGCTGTTCGCCTTCGGGCTGATTTTCGAGATGCCCCTGTTTGTGTACTTCCTGGCGCGGCTGGGGCTCGTGACGCCAGGATTCATGCGCAAAAACCGCAAGTACGCGATTCTGATCATCTTCATCGTCGCTGCCGTGCTTACGCCGCCGGACGTCATCTCCCAGACCTTCATGGCCGCTCCCATGCTGGTGCTGTATGAGCTCTCCGTGTTTGTTGCGGCGCTTTTTGGGCGGAAGAAAGAGCTGCCCGAAGAAGAAGCCAAGGACGAGCGCGAGGATTTGGCTGAAGAGGCGGCCGACGCTGCCCCCGCCAGCGCCACAGAGGAGCCGGCCGCGGAAAAACGCTGACGATGCCTGCGATACGTTGCGCGGCGCCCCATCCGCGGCGCGAATATTCCACGCCTGGACCGGCATGCTGCAGCACGCCGGTCCAGGCGTGTTGCGTTGCGCTGTGCAGCCTCATCCTTGCCAGGCTGGCGTGGGTTGTGACCGCATCGTCACTGGTTTTTCCGGCCTGTCCATGATAGCTCATGGTACGCGTGCGATATCAGAATCCGGATTCTCCATCACCATCAGCCCACGTGAGCGTCATGCCAAGCAAGAAGCAAAACACCAACGGCCAAGTCCTTGTCAGCAACGCCCACTTCGACACAGCGGTGCAAACCCTGGGGCCTGCCAAGATTCCTTCGCATCTCACCCTGTGCCACTATACAGACGATGCTGCCAAAACCCTGCTGCAGATCACCCGCGAACAGGTCGGGCATCTGGGCGACAAGCCCGCCTACAGCGAATTCGAGCTGGCCGGCCCGCGCCGGCACCTGTATTTTGATCCCTCCAAGACCAAATGCGCCATCGTCACTTGCGGCGGGTTGTGCCCGGGCATCAACGATGTCATCCGCGCCATCGTCATGGAAGCCCATCACCATTACAATATGGCCGCCACCCTGGGCATTCGCTACGGGCTGGAGGGCTTCATCCCCAAATACGGGCATGACGTTGTGGAGCTGACACCGGACAAGGTGGCCAGCTGCCACCGCTTCGGCGGCACCATCCTCGGCTCCTCCCGCGGCCCGCAAAGCCCGGAAGAGATTGTGGACGCCCTGGAACGCATGAACATCTCCGCCCTGTTCCTCATCGGCGGCGACGGCACCATGAAGGCCGCCAAACGCATCAGCGACGAAGTGACCAAGCGCCGGGTGAAGATCAGCATCATCGGCATCCCCAAGACCATCGACAACGACATCAACTTCATCACCCACTCCTTCGGCTTCGACACGGCCGTGGAAAAGGCGACGGAGGCCATCGCCTGCGCCCACACCGAAGCCTCCTGCGCCATGAACGGCATCGGCATGGTCAAGCTCATGGGCCGGGAGTCCGGATTCATCGCCGCCCAGGCCACCCTGGCCCTGAAGGAAGTGAATTTTGTACTCATCCCGGAAACACCGTTTGAGCTGGAAGGCGAGGCCGGGCTGCTCAAGGAGCTGGAAAACCGCCTGCGCCGCCGCAGAAACGCCGTCATCGTCTGCGCCGAAGGCGCGGGGCAGCATCTGCTCAAGAACACCGGGCAGGTGGACGCATCCGGCAACCCCGTGCTGGGAGACATCTGCACCCTGCTCATCCAGGAAATCAAGGCCTACTTCAAGGCCAAAAACATGCCCATCACCTTGAAGTTCATCGACCCCAGCTACATCATCCGCTCCGTGCCAGCCAACGCCAACGACCGGGTGTACTGCGGCTTCCTGGGGCAGCACGCCGTGCATGCGGCCATGGCCGGCAAGACCGGCATGGTGGTTTCCAAACTGCAGGACCGCTATGTGCACCTGCCCCTGGAACTGGTGACCATCGAACGCCGCCGGCTGAACATCACCTCGGATTACTGGCGCGCCGTGCTTGAATCCACAGGTCAGAACCCCACCCCGGGCATCTTCGCGCCGGAGCAGGAAATCTGCGAGCGCGAATAACCACGCAACTCGCACGAAAATCGTCACGCGAGGAAGGAGAGACGCCATGATGCACCGCGCAGTGCGCACCGCATTCTTTTTGTTGTGCGCGATGGTCTTGCTGGCCACTGTTGCAGGCGGACAAGAGCCCGCCAAGCAGCCGCTCACCGCCGATGCAATCAATGCTGCCATACAGCAGGCGGGCGGCAACTGGTCTGCTGGCGAGACAAGCATCAGCGTGCTTCCAGAGGCGCAACGCAGGCAACGGCTGGGTGGCTTGCCGGAAAATGCCACCCAGGCCGATGTACCGGTGGTTCCCCTTGCCACGGATCCCCTGCCCCAGGCCTTTGACTGGCGCAACAAAGACGGCGTCAATTATGTCACGCCGGTCAGGGATCAGGGCAATTGCGGGAGCTGCTTCATTTTTGCGCCGGTGGCCGCCCTGGAGGCCAAGCTGCGCATCGCCGCCGGCAGGGCTGCGAATCTGGATCTGTCAGAACAGATCCCCTTGTCCTGCTCGGGAGCCGGCGATTGTGCCGCGGGCGGCTATGCCAGCACAGCCTCCACGTTTTTGCTGAACAATGGCACCGCAGCGGAAGCTTGCTATCCCTATACGGTTACGGATGGGAATTGCAACGACGGGTGCAGCACCTGGCAAAACAATCCGTATAAATTCACCAGCAACTGGTTTTATGCCAATGCCAACACCTATCCATCTGTTGAAACCATAAAAAGTGCCATCTACACCTATGGTCCTGTGGTGCTGTGGATGGCCGTGTACAGCGATCTCTACAACTACACGTCCGGCGTGTATGCGCAAACCACCGGCACCTATGAAGGCGGCCATTTTGTATTGGCAGTAGGCTGGGATGACAGTCAGAGCGCGCTGATCATCAAGAACAGCTGGGGCACCAACTGGGGAGAGGCGGGCTATGTGCGGATGAATTATTCCCAGTTGAGCGCAAGCACCACCCAGCTTGGATACTGGACCTATGCATATGGCCCGGCCACTGGCCCTGGCGTTGGATCCGGTTTTGTCCCGGCCATGCACTTTATGCTCATGCAATAACGCCTCGGCACGCCTCAGTCCGCCTCAGTCCGCGCCACAGGCCATGCCTGCGGCGCGGCCCGAGGCCCAGGCCCAATGCAGGTTGAAGCCGCCCAGGCGGCCGGTCACATCCAGCACCTCGCCGGCAAAAAACAGCCCCGGCACATCCTTGCATTGCATGGTCTTTGAGTCGATGCGGGCGACGTCCACCCCGCCCAGGGTCACTTCCGCCTTGTCGTGCCCGGCGGCCGCAGCCGGGGCAAAGGGCGCGCGGTGGATGGATTCTTCCAGGGACGCCAGCATCCTGTTGGAGCACTGCCCGGCCTGGCCGCTCCAGCCATGCTTTGCACAGAGAGCGGCAGCCAGACGGGCCGGCAATGCCCGGGCCAGGGCGTTGCGCAATTCCTGACGGGGAGCGCTCCGCACCAGGGAGGCAAGGTCCGCATCGGGCAAGAGATCAATGGCCAGCGTCTGGCCTTCCTTCCAGAACAGGGACGCGTCCAGGATGGCCGGGCCGGACAGCCCCTGGTGCGTGAAGAGCATGTCGCCCTGGATGCTGCTGTGCGGCCCGGCGATGCGCACCGGCAAGGCCAAGCCTGCCAGTTCCCGGCACAGGGGCAGCCATGGAGGCGGCGCAAACAGCGGCGTGAGACCGGGCCGGCGCGGCGTCACCTTCAGGCCGAACTGCCGCGCAAGGTCGTGCCCCAGGCCCGTGGCGCCCAGCTGGGGCCAGGCCAGCCCGCCCGTGGCCACCAGCAGGCGCGGGGCGCGCAGGCTGTACGTTTCCGTGGCCACGGCAAAGCCGTCTCCCTCGCGCGTGACGCCGCGGACGGGGGATTGCAGCATCAGGCGCACATCCAGGCGCCGCACCTCGTCCCGCAGCGCCTGCACCACAGCGGCAGCGCCGTGGCGGGAGAAGAGCTTGCCGCCGGGCTCCTCGTCCAGGGGCGCGCCGCGATCCTGCAGCCATTGGCGCATGTCCTGCGGGGTCCAGCGGGCCAGGGCGGACTTGACGAAGTGCGGGTTGCCGCACACGTAATCCGCAGCCGCAATCGCAGTATTGGTGACGTTGCACCGTCCGCCGCCCGAGATTGCGATCTTGCGCCCCGGCTTGCGGGCGTGATCGAGGATCGCAACATGCAGCCCGTTCGACGCTGCCGCAATGGCCGCAAACAGGCCCGCCGCGCCCGCGCCGAGGATGACGAGATCCGCCGTGTTCGATCCCGAGTCCATCACGACTGCTCCTGGCGGTCTCGCTGACGCTGGTTCATGCCGTCGGGATCCAGCCCCCGGCCGGCGTCGTAGATGCCGATCACCTCGTCCAGCAACAGCACCGAGGCGGCCCGGTGGTAATACCGGCGGATGTTCCGTAAATCCGATTCGTATCCCCCCTCCTCATTCCAGCCCCGGCCGCGGACCTTCACCAGATCGCGGGAGAGGCACAGGCAGAGGGGATCGATATTGCCCTGACGGACGACCTCTTCCACAGGACCGGGCCGCGGCAGCAGCGGGATATCAAAGGCCCGGCGCACGTCGATGCGGCCGATGATCATGTCCGTCTCCAGATGCGGCAGCACGCAGGCCAGGGCCTGGGGGGTCAGGGCGTTGTCGTCGTCCAGGAACATGAGATGCGATCCTGCGGCCAGCCTGAGCAGGCTGTTGCGAATGCGGTTGCCGAAATTGCCGGATCGGGGAAAATCGATGAACCGGGCCGGGGTGTGCACCTCGGGGCGCTGGCCCTTGACGCCATCGAATCCCACCAGCCACTGCACCTGATGGGGATCAAGCAGCCCGGCCGCCACGGCATGGGCCACGGCGGCGTCCAGACTCTGCCCGGCCTGGGCCAGCGCCCGGGGCCTGTCGCCCCGGCTGGGGGTGATGACGCTGATGCGCACGTCGGAACGGCTTGTCACACGGCCTCCGCCTTCTCTGGTCCGTGCATCTGCCGGGCAGCATCACTGCGGCGACAGCAAGGATTCCACCACGGTCAGGCAGTCCGCCACCACCCGTTCCAGGGGCTGGCTGGCGTCGATGATGCGAAAGCGTTCCCGGTGCAGGGCGGCCAGGGTGAGGTAGCCTTCGCGGATGCGGCGGTGGAAGTCCAGACTTTCGGCCTCGAAACGGCCTTCCCGTGCAGCCTGAGCCTGGGCAACATTGCGGGCCAGGGCGCGGGTGAGGCCGACGTGGGGCTCCAGGTCCAGCAGCAAGGTGCAATCCGGCCACAGGCCGCCCACGGCCATGTGGTTGCACTGGTGCAGCAGGGTGCGGTCCAGGCTGCGGCCATAGCCCTGGTACACCACGGTGGAGTCTGCATAGCGGTCGCATAACACCACGATGTCCTCGGCCAGGGCCGGGCGGATCACCTGCCGCACGTGCTGGGCGCGATCCGCCAGATACAGAAACAGTTCCGCCTCGGGCGCCAGATCTGTGGTGGCCACGTCCAGGAGGATCCGCCGCAGCACGCCGCCCAGTTCGCTGCCGCCGGGTTCGCGGGTAAGCAACACCCCGTGCCCGCGCTGCTGCAACGTCTCGGCCACGGCCCGCATGGCAGTGCTTTTGCCAGAGCCCTCTATCCCTTCAAAAGTAATGAACATTGGTCTTCCTTGGCAGATGCGGTGGGGCGGCAATCCTCCCCGGCCTGGCCGGGAGTGGGACGAGGCCGGCACAAAAACCGATCCAGCCCGCGCTGATATTCGGACCAGACCGGCCAGCCCGGCTCTTCCTCGGTCTCGGTGCTGGTGGCGCGCTCCACCTGGTTCATCTTGGCATCGAGGTTGTCTGCAAAATGCAGGGCAAAGGCCTCTGCCGTCTTGGGACGCTTGGGAGAACCGTATTCGTATTCGCCGTGGTGGCTGATGACGATGTGCTTGAAATGCAACACCAAATCCGCATCCACCTTCATTTTTTGCAGGTAGGGCTCCAGCATCTGCAGGCCAAGCTGGATGTGGCCCAGCAGCCTGCCTTCGGTGGTGTAGTCGCAGGCTGGCAGGGAGACGAGCTCCCAGGCCTTGCCGATATCGTGGAAGGCTGCGGCAGCCAGGAGCACATCCTTGTCCAGCCGGGGATACTGCCGGCAGAAGTGCGCGCACAGCTGCACCACGCCCAGGGTGTGTTCCAACAGTCCGCCCACATAGGCATGATGCATGCTTTTGGCCCCGGTGGCCACCAGCAGGCGGCCGCGGATCTCCGGATCGCCCAGCACCTTGAAGACAAAGCGCCGCCATGGCGGGTACAGGATGTGCTCGCGCAGCAGATCTTCCAGCCGCGCCAGCAGGGTTTCCGGCGGCACGGCGCTGATGGGGACGAGATCGGCCAACTCCACACGCGTGTACAACGGTTGCGGCCAGGGAGTCTCCTCGGCTTCGGGCTCCTGGGGCCGGGTTTCCGGAGAGAGCACCGGCCGCAGGGCCTCCACCGAAAGCTGGACCTTGTCCTGATACATCTGGGTGCGGCCGGTCACATGCATGATTTGCCCGGCGCGCAGATCGTGATAGTCCTGGGCCTGGGGGCTCCACAGCTTGGCTTCCAGCTGGCCGGTGGCGTCCTGCAGGGTCAGACTCCAGAAGGGACCGTTGCGGGCCTGGCGGCGGGAGGCCTGGGCCAGGACAAACACGTCCGCCACCTGCTGACCGCCAACCAGTTCCGCCACGAACTGATCCTTGCGGTGAGAGGCCGGGACCGCGGACTTGACGAGGGCTTGTTCCTTGATCATTTCCATTCCGCTGTCTATGTATCGCGTGGTTCCTCAAGTCAACAGGCACTCGCCCGTCGGCCTGCCAACGGGCACAGGAGCAATCATCCCATGCGTATTCTGCTGACCAATGACGACGGCATCCAGGCCGTGGGCCTGCGCGCCCTGTATCACGCCTTCCGGGAGGCCGGGCATGAGGTGCGAGTGGTGGCGCCCGTGACCGAACAATCTGCCGTGGGCCATGCCATCACCATCAGCCTGCCCCTGCGGGTGAAGGAGTTCAAGGAAGACGGCTTCGAGGGGCTTGGCGTGTACGGCACGCCCACCGACTGCGTCAAGCTGGCCCTGACGGCCCTGCTGGACCCGCCGCCTGATGTGGTGGTTTCCGGCATCAACGCCGGGGCCAACGTGGGCGTGGATCTGCTGTACTCCGGCACCGTCTCCGCGGCCACGGAAGGGGCCTTCATGGGCTACCCGGCCATCGCCTTTTCCCACGACTGCTTCAATCCCGTGGACCTGACCGAGCAGGGCCGCTATGCCGCGCGGCTGCTGCCCACCCTGCCCTGGGGAGACCTGCCGGCAAAGTGCGTGCTGAACCTGAACTTCCCCGATCTGCCCGTGGCGGAGTGCAAGCCGCTGATCCTGTGCCGGCACACCCGCGTGATGTGGGAAGACTCCTACATGCACCGCCTGGACCCGCGCGGCCGCCCCTACTACTGGCTGACCGGCGAAATTCCACCGGAAAAACTCTCTCCGGATACGGACCGCGCCCTGCTCACCGCCGGCCACATCACCCTGACGCCCTTGAAATTCGACTTCACAGACCGCGACACCCTGGCCCTGCTGGAACGCCGAATGATCGTCGCCGCACCCGAAACGGACGCCAGCCCACGTTGACACAACTGCTTAGTCCTACTATACAATTAGCCTGTTTTCGACTGACGAGCCCGAACGAACGGGACCTTCCATACAGAAAGGGGAATTTCGCATGGCCACCAAGATCGCCCTGAACGGCTTTGGCCGCATCGGCCGCTACCTCGTCCGCCTGCTGGCCGACTCGACTGACATCGACGTTGTTGCGGTCAATGCCCGCTCGGACAACGCCTCCCTGGCGCATCTCTTCAAGTACGATTCCGTCCACGGGATCTTCAAGGGCGAGGTGGGCCACAACGACACCGGCATCGTCGTCAATGGCAAAACCATCCGCATCACCCGCGACAAGCTCGACGAATACTCCTGGGCCGACCTGAACATCGACATCGCCATCGAGACCACCGGCAAAGTCAAGGACCGCGCCAGCGCCCAGAAGCACCTGGAACGCGGCGCGCGCAAGGTCATCGTTTCGGCTCCCTGCAAGGGCGTGGACCTCACCGTGGTCATGGGCGTCAACGATTCCCTGTACGATCCCATCGCCCACCACATCCTCTCCAATGCCTCCTGCACCACCAACTGTCTGGCGCCGGTGGCCAAAGTGCTCAACGACAACTTCGGCATCAAGCACGGCCTGATGACCACCGTGCACTCCTACACCATGAGCCAGCGCATCCTGGACGGTTCCCATGCGGATCTGCGCCGGGCCCGCGCCGCCTGCATGAGCCTCATCCCCACCACCACCGGCGCGGCCAAGGCCGTGGGGCTGGTGCTGCCCGAGCTGGACGGCAAGCTGGACGGCATGGCCATCCGCGTGCCCACGGCAGACGGCTCCCTGGTGGATCTGGTGGTGGAAGTGGAAAAGCCCACCACCCGGGACGAGGTGAATGCCCTGATCAAGGCCGCCTCCGAAGGCCCCATGCAGGGCAACCTGGGCTACTGCACCGAACCCCTGGTGAGCGTGGACTTTATCGGCTCCATCTACGGCGGCGTGGTGGATGCGGAACTGACCGCGGTGAAAGGCGGCACGCAGATCAAAACCATCATCTGGTACGACAACGAAGCCGGCTTCACCAACCAGCTGTTGCGACTCATCAAAAAAGTCGCGGCGTCTTTGTAGAAGACGTTTTTGCGAAAACATCATCAAGCCGGGGCGAAAATTTTCGTCCCGGCTTTTCCAACTTGCCTAGGATGTTGCAATGCCAATTCCGGATTTTCAAGCCACCATGCTCCCACTGCTGCAACACCTTGCGGACGGCAATGAGCATGACAATGCCGAAACGCACCAAGCGCTTTCCCGCATGTTTGGGCTCACGGAGGAAGAGCAGCAACAACTGTTGCCCAGTGGCAAAGCAAAAATTTTTACCAATCGCCTCGCCTGGGCAAAATCTTACCTCAAGCGGTTTGGGTTGATCGCCAACCCTTCGCGCGGCGCATACGCCATCACCGCGAAAGGGCTCTCCCTGCTGCAGGCATCACCGCCACGCGTTGACCTCAAGCTGCTGCAATCACTTGATGCAGATGCCGGAAACCAAACCGACGCCTATACGGGACCTTTGCTCGAAGAGTCTCCATGCGGCAATGGTCCTATGGACGACCCGTTTTCGCAAATCGAACAATGTCATGCCACCCTGGAACAGGCCCTGCAGGGAGAGCTTCTTTCCCTGGTGCGACGAGCCTCCCCGGCGTTTTTTGAGCGATTGGTCATCGATCTGCTGCTGAAAATGGGGTATGGCGGTTCCTATACAGACGCTGCCCGCACCTTGGGCGCCACTGGAGACGGAGGTGTGGATGGAGTGATAAACGAAGACCGGCTTGGCCTTGATACAGTCTATATCCAAGCCAAACGCTGGCAGGATTCCACCGTAGGCCGCCCAGAGATTCAAAAGTTTGTGGGGGCTCTCATGGGTCGGCATTCCAGCAAAGGAATTTTCCTCACCACCTCTTCCTTCACAAAAGATGCACGTGAATATGTCGCAGCCATCCCCTATCGCATCATTCTCATTGATGGGCAGACGCTCACACGGTATATGATTCAATACGATGTAGGCGTGGCGGTGCATACTACGTACGCCATCAAACGCATTGCCATGGACTATTTTGACCAGGAATAGCCCGCTCGCCGCCACCCTTTCCATTCCTTCATCTGCCTTCCCTTGCGATTGCGCCGCCAATGGCGTATGAAGACCTGTCGGACACACCATATTGATTTCATCAAGCATCTGAGAATGTCATGACCCAATCTCTCCAGCCGGACAGCCTTGACGCCTGCCGGCGGGAACTCGACGCGCTTGCCTGCCGCCTGCAGGAAGAGACGGCCGCTCGTCGCGTCCTGGAACAACTGGTTGATGGCCAGGAAGAACTGTACCACAGCATTCTGGACAATCTGCAAGGCGTGGCGCTGGAGTGCATCGGCAGCGACCACCGCCTGCTCTGGGTCAGCAAGAACATCGAAGAGATGGTCGGCCAGCCGCGCAAGAATCTGGCCGGGCACCCGTGCTTCCGCGTCATTCAGGGGGAGGAAGCCCCCTGCCCCGTCTGCAGTGTCAAGGAGGCCCTGACCACCGGCGAAGTCCAGCAGTGCGAACGCCTGGGCCCCAACGGCAAGGCCTGGGCCGTGCGCAGCGTGCCCATCAAGAACGCGCAGGGCCAGGTGGAAAAGGTGCTCCACTTCGGCTACGACATCACGGCCCTCAAGACCCACGCCCTCGCCCTGGAGCGCTCGGAGCAGGCATATCGCGCCCTCTTTGAACAAGCGCCCATCGGCATCTACTCCGTGAATCTCGCCGGCAACTACCTGAGCATCAACCCCCGCCATGCCCTGATGTATGGCTATGACTGTCCGGAAGACATGCTGGCCGCCACCAACAATTCGTCCAACGAACGCTTCGCAGATCCTGCCCAGCGCGAGGAACTGCTGGATCTGGTCCGCCGGCTGGGCCGGGTGGCCGGCTTCGAGTGCCTGATGAAGCGCAAGGACGGCAGCCAGTTCTGGACCTCGCGCACCGTGCGCGCCATGCACGACGAACGCGGCGAATTCGCGGGGTACATGGGCTATGTGGAAGACATCCAGGAGCGCAAACGGGCCGAGGGGCTGCGCCAGGATGTGGACCTCATCATGCGCCATGACCTCAAAAGCCCCCTCACCAGCATCATCGCCCTGCCGGAATTCCTGCTGCAATCGCCGCGGCTGGAGGCCCAGGAACGCGAAATGCTGCAGGCCATCCGGGCCGCGGGCCGGCGCATGCTGGAAATGATCAACACCTCCCTGGTGCTCTTCCAGCTGGAACGCGGGGAATTTCTGCTCAACCATGAGCCCGTGGCCCTGGTGGAACTGGTGCGTCAGGTGGAGCGAGACCTGCTGGATTTGTTCACGTTAAAAGATGTCACCCTGGTGCAGGCCTATGACCCCTCGCCTGGGGCCATGATTGTTTCGGGAAACCCGACGCTGCTGTATTCCTGCCTGGCGAATCTCATCAAGAACGCCCTGGAGGCCTCGCCAGAGGGAGAACGCATTGCCGTGACCGGCCAGCGCAACACCGCGCTCGAGCCTCCGGGCGTGACGCTGCGCATCCACAATCGCGGTCGGGTCCCGGAAAGCGTGGCGGATCGGTTCTTCGAGAAATACGTCACCGCCGGCAAGTCCGGCGGCACCGGCCTGGGTACGTATTCGGCGGCCCTGGCCGTCCAGGCCCATGGCGGAACCATTGAGATGAAAACCTCGGACGAAACCGGCACCACCATCACCCTGCAGTTGCCCGGGCATGCCGACCTGGACTTCTCCCCAGGCACGCCAGGGGAGGTGACGCCTATTTTGCCAGGATGCGCAGGTACAGGTCGCCCTTGAGGGGACCGAACTTGCGGCCCAGCCCCTTGAGACGAATGGGCCGGCCAAGCACGAAATCCGACGGCAACACCACTTCCACGGCGCGCGCCGTTTCCGTGACCCCCTGCTGTACCGTGAGCCGCACCTTGGTGCCGGGCCGCAGATGCACCGCAGGCAGGTGCATGGTCTGCTCATCGTCCAGCCAGCCGCGCACCCAGTGCTTTGCCGCGTTCCACAGCCCGCCGCTGAGGTCCAGATCCAGCTTTTTATCTCCCCATTCCACGCGCATGGTCCGGGGCGCTTTTTTGACCCGGGCCGAGGCCGCGGCCGGGCCTGCCTTCGCAGCGCTTGCGCCGGGTCTGGCGCTCGTCGTGGCGGAGGGCTTCGGCGCCTTTGGCGGGGGAGGCGCAGCGGTGGACGGGCCGGCCCGGCTGCCCTGCCTGGCCTCGCGATAAATGTCTTCAAACACCTGACGCGCAAACGGATCCTTAAGAATATCCTGCAACACCTCTTCTTTTGAGGGAGGCGTGGTGCGCTGGCGGGGTTCTTCCCAGGGGCGGCCGTGCTCGGCACTCCGGGCACCCGGCGGCGGGGTGCTTGGCTTTTCCCAGGGCGGGGCCTTGCGTTTTGCGGCGGCCTCGTCCTGCTCCAGGTACTGCTTGAGCAGCACATAGGCTTCGTTGAGCCGCTGAAACTGGCGGGCAGCATGCGGATTGCCTGGATTCAGGTCCGGGTGCAAGGCAAAGGCAAGTTTGCGATAGGCCGCCTTGACCTCTTCCAGACTGGCACCATCGGGCAGGCGCAACAGGCGGTAGCCTTCGGCGCGTTGCATGCGGCTCAGGACCTTTCCGAGCGAGAGGCCAACAGGTGTGCCACACGCAGGGCATTGGGTGCATCATCCTGATCCGCCGCCAGATTGTGCGCGGTCAGATAGTCCAGGCCAGCCTCGCGGAACCGGGCATGGTGCCCATCGGCAATGCCGGGGCAATCCTCCCGGGCCATCTGAAAGCTGGCGGCGTCCTCCAGATTGCCCCGAAAAAACGGCCAGGCACGGCAGACATCCGGCCGGGCCGGATGCACGGAGCAACCCAGGCCGGCAGTGAAGAACACGCAATAGCCATCCGCTCCGGCCCGCAGGGAGGGCAGCCGGCCGCGGTGCTCGGTCCATTCCTGCAAAAAGGCGTCGCGTGGCATGGCCAGATGCTCGGCCAGGCGGGCAAGATCTTTTTCCGACAGGACGATTCCCCCCACCCCCTGGCAGCAGATGCCGCACCGGGTGCAATCGAACACGGCGTCCCAGGGGGTCATGCTGCCGCCCCTGCATTGGCCAGGAGCTGCTGATGATCCACCATCAGACAGCGATCCTCCACCACCAGCATGCCCGTGGGCTCCAACAACGTGCGGGCCTCTGCATTGGCAATGCCGCTCTGCATCCAGAAGCACCTGGGCGGCTGGGCCAAGGCCAGCACTTCGCGCGCGTGCTCGGGGCAGTACTGCGGGGCACGAAAAAGATTTACGATATCAATTGACTGCGTTATGTCCGCCAAGGTGGCGTATGTGGGCAATCCCCAGACGTCCTTGCGTTTGGGGTGCACGGGAATGACCGTGTACCCGGCATCAATGAGATACCGGCCCACACGGTCCACGGGAGCGCCGGGCTTGTCCTTGGCGCCAAGGACGGCAATGGTGCGGGCGGCCTGCATCGCCGCGGTCAAGGCACGCAAATCCTGCAGCATGATCACCTCGTATGACTGGTTGATGCGATGCTCCATACACCGCGCACGGCATGGATGCAACGCGCATGGCAGCCATGAGTCGATTTGATCACCGCCCGCGCAAAATCTGCGTATTCACCTGCAATAAAACAAGATTAGTGACTTCAGCAGCAAGTTTCCGCCGCCGGATGGCAGGACGCGCCGACGCCGGTGCGAAACATTGCGCCCCACGCCCTCACCCGGGACTGGCCGGGACTGGCCGGGATTGGCCCAGGACTGGCCCAGGACTGGCCCAGGCGCCCCGGGAGCACGCGGCTCCAGGGACGCCCGACATCATGCGCCTTTTGTATGGGTGCTGCTGCGCATAGTGTGCACAGGGCACGCTGGTGGTATCAGATCATTTCGGGCACGTTGTGCACAGCACATCGGTGGCGTTATTCTGCGCATCAATCAGTCCTTCCAACTGTGAGAACGTGCCGATGGGCACGCCAAGGCTGCCGTCCTTGCACAGGGGGACATCAAATCCAAGATACCCGATAGCAAGCGGGCGGTCGAACTTCTGGTGCAAGCTGACCAGGCCGTTCGAGGCGAAGAGAAATTTGACATTCCCCCCCAGCTTCGGGGTTGTGGTGCCGGCCCCGGCCGACTCCTCAGTGGCGGTACCGGCCCCGGCCAGTTCCTCATTGAGGGAATTGGCCGCTTCTGCTGCCGCCTTGCCTGCGTTTTTTCCTGAATAGTCACTGGTGGTTGTCAGCGCGGGCAAGCCGGTGCCCGCCGCAAGGCCACCGCCGGATTCCCCGGTATTGACCAGATCCACCTGCACGCTGCGGGCCAGATACACACGGCTGATGACACGCAGGAAGAGCGGCTTTTTCGAAGAATTGGCCATCCTGCAGAACATGTCTTTGATTATTGGATTGCTGTCGTACCAATTGCGCAGCAAGACCAGCAAATCCTGGCCCTGCACAAAATAGGTGAACGCATCGTCGATGGTGATTGTCCCTGTGGCGTTGTCGGACCCCATGAGGCCAAACGCCAGGGGAACACTCTGGATGGGCAAGGCCAGATCGAGCCCACTACCGCGGTCAACGCTGAAGCTGAACATGGGGAAGGCGGCACGTGGGGCAGCGAGCGTTTTTTCCTCGCTCCCTTCAGCGGCAGCGCCTGCGGGGTTATGTGGAGCTTTGCCGAAATCGCAGGTGAAGTAATGGTCACGATACATATCCGGATAGATCGTGGCATTCATGGCCAGCCGGACGACATGCTGATCCAGCGGCAGGAAGGAGAGCTTCCCGCTGCGGTAGTCCTCCTGCACATGCTGTGCGGTGGTCTCCACGAGGAAGACATCGCCGGGGCGGAGGTCTTCTGTTAATGGATATACGGGAATGAGCTGACAGGCCCGAAGGGTCTCGCTCCAGCCCTTGGCCACTCCGTGCAAGGCTGCTGGGCGGCTTTGCGCGCAGCCCGAAGCCAACCCAAGCGCCACCCCGAGCAGCAGAACCGCCCGCACCACTCGCACACTCACACCCATGCCAGTTCGCATGATGCCCCCAAGGGAATACGTTGACAGATATAATTTATATATATCAAGGTGCTATCGTTCGCGGCACAAGCCCTTTCACCGGTGGGTTCCAGGCTTTTCCAGACGGCAGATCTGGCGCAGGCCAGGCCTTGAGGCTGCCGTACTTGTCCTGCTTGCCCGTGAAGTGCAGCGCAAGCAGCCGGTGCACCAAATCCATGCACGGCAGCACAATGCGCAATTCGCTGGCCCTGGCCAGGGCTTCATCGCGCAGTTCGTAGTCGCTGCAACACCGTGGCTGCCAGGGGCATGCGCCAATCGTATGCAAACGGGTAAACCGGCACGGGCTGGTCTTCGTCAGGACTCAGCTCCTTGCGCAACTCGGCGACGAGCTCGCCATAGATCAGGTTGAACAGCTCGGTCGGCAGCAGCCGGGCCGGCTCGGCGCGCTCGAACCGCAGATTGTCGGGATGCAGGACGGCTCCCTCAATGGAGGGAGCATGCTGCATCCATGGCGCGCTGGAGCGCCACAATGTCCACACCGGCTCAGGATCGACAGGATAAAAATCCACCAGTTCCGTGCCCTGAATGCCGGGCAAGACGATGACGGGATATGGCAACACGGCGGCAGCCTCCTTGCCCTTGCGCGGATCGGCGCGTTTTACGAACACGTGACATGCAACGCCGAGCAAATCGTATAAGCTATTCACATACGCCAAACCCGAAACAGTAACAAGCGGAGAAAACCCCTATCCTATTATAACCATGCGTATGTATTATTGTTCTTCACAGCAATGGCCCGAAATATCGCCATTGTGCAAGTCGCCATCGCATCATGCTGCGATGAAACGATTTTTCATGATGCCTCCCTGCCCTCAGGTACGCGGCACTCGGGTTTCCGGCTCCCCTCTCCCGCTCCTGGTATTTTCAGCCGCGTTTGTGACACCGCCGCCGGGAGGAACGGCGGGGGGGCTCTGCGTAAATTTGCTGATATGATTTGTAAAATTTCATCACTGGATGTTGAATTCAGACCATGCTACACAGTAAATGCCGGCCGGCCTTGCACAGTGGCCTGGCATCGAATTTCACCGACTCGATAACATGGCACGCATTTCATGAATTCCAGCACCGCCCCAGCACCGCAACGCCTCAGCCGGCAGATGCTCATGAAGGTTCTCCTGTTGGGAATCCTCATCGTGAGCGTCGCCACCATCACGTGCTATGTATTTGTCTACATGAACAGCAAAACAAGAACGCTCTCCTACTTGCGCCTTTACATGCTGGAACGCAGGCTGCAAGAGAGCCAGGCATTTATTGATGCATCCGACAGGCTCGCGTTCTTTCGCGACGAATACATCAAGCTCTACCTGTCAGATATCCATTTCACCGATGCAGATTTCTGGCGGGTGTATTTTGTCGATAAAGACGGCGCCACCCGCATGAAGGAAGAATTCTTCCACGAACGTTTCGATCCACAGCTGGGAAAAGTCTGGGGGATGTCCAGCTTCATCGGCAACAACCAGCCTGTGGATTCCATGGACTTCAGACGGCGCCTGCTGCTGGCGAACATCCTTGTCAATCGATACGGGCCGGCCTGGCGCTCGGTCGGAGTGCTGCATGCCTCGTTTCCCGAAAATGCACTGACGATATTTTCCCCCGCGGACCCCTGGGGATTGATGGCCAGGCCGGATCTGCCCATGAACGAGCTGGGGACGATCAGGGCCACGCTGCAAGCCGTCAATCCGGAGCGCAAGCCCGTCTGGACCGGGCTCTACTACGACGAAACTGCCGGGAAATGGACCATCACCTTCGAACTGCCGGTGGATCATGAAGGGCGGCACCTCATCAACCCGAGTCTTGATGTCCCCCTGGAAGCGATCATGCACCGGCTCGAAAGCAACCATCCCGAGGGTGCCTACAACTTTATCGTCAGCAAGGACGGCTACCTGATTGCGCATCCGGGCGAGCTCAACAACGCCCTGAAGAAAAAGGGCCAGCTCTCGATGGACAAGCTCGACAATCCCGACATTGTCCGCATGTTCCACACCATCGCAGGCACCCCCGGAGCCCGGGACCAGGACGTGTCCATCATTGAGGACGTACAAGGCGACAACTACCTGCTCGTGACCCCGCTCGTCGGGCCTGACTGGTGGTTCGTGACGGTGTATCCGAAAGCGCTCATTTCCAGGGAGGCGAACAAAACCTCGCAACTGGTGCTGCTGCTCGGCCTGTCATTATTCATCCTGTACTATCTGGCGGTGTACTTCGTTGTCGCACGCCATGTGAAAATGCCCTTGCGGCGGCTGCAGCGTGCCGTGTCGTTGGTGGCGCAGGGGCAATACGAGACTGTCCTGCATTCGCCGCAACTGCTTCCCCTGGAGCAGCAAAACGAAATCGGCCAGTTTGCCGACATGTTCCTCGGCATGTGCAAAGACGTGCGGGAGGTGCAGTCAAACCTGCAACACATTGTGGAGCGTCGCACCAAAGAACTTGAAGCCGCCGTCGCCAAGCTCCAGGCGCTCAGCCTGCTGGACGGATTGACCGGGATTCACAACCGCCGCTCCTTCGACAGGGACATTGCCACGGTGTTTGAGGAGGCGAAACAAGGCGTCGAATCCTTCTTTCTCATGCTCCTCGATGTTGACAATTTCAAGCACTACAACGACATGTACGGCCATACCGCAGGCGACGACGTGCTGCGCAAGGTGGCAGAGGCGCTTGCCATCAGCATCAGGAAAGAGGACCGCGTGTACCGATACGGTGGGGAGGAGTTCGCCATCCTCTTCAACATCACGGACACCGCCATGGCCAAGGATTTCTGCACCCGCATCGTCAGCGCCGTGCAGGACCTCGGCATCACACACGACGGTAGCCCCCACGGTGTGGTGACAATCAGCGCCGGCCTGGTGGAGTACGATGCCTCGTTCGCCACGGCCACCAGCATGATCAACGCAGCCGACACAAGTCTGTACGATGCCAAGGCGCGCGGAAAAAACCAGGTGTGCATCAGCTGCCACCCCTGACCGGCTGCCCCTGCCCACCGCATGCCAAGGAGCTGCAATGTTCAACATTGATCAGGCGCGCTCAATTGTGGCTGACATGCAGGCCCTGCTGGACGCCACCACCCCGGCAGCGGCAACGGTGCGGGTGTCGCCAGACGCCTGGACCCTCGGCGAGATCGTGGGGCACCTCATCGATTCCGCCAGCAACAACCACCAACGCTTCGCCCGCCTGCGGCTGGGGCACCTGGAAGGCTTCCCCGGGTACGATGCGGAAGTCTGGGTCCAGGCGCAGCACTATGCCGCCTGCGACTTCCACACCCTGGCTGCCCTGTGGACCCACTACAACGCCCTGCTGCTGCACCTTGCCGCCACCACCCCACCCGAGGTTCTGGACAATCGCTGGATGCGCCCTGCGGCCGCCGGTGGCCCCATGACCCTGGACGCACTGATCACGGACTATTACGCCCACCTGCGACTGCACCTGGAGCAGTATGCCGGCCGCCTGGCCGAGGTGAAGACCTCTTTGTACAAATAAGCGCATTGAACACAACGCAAAAGGCGCTCCCTCACCCAGGGTGCGACCATACCGTTGCCGCCGCAAAAAAAACGCCCCTCCGCAAGGAGGGGCGTTGCTGCATGGGTCCGCGTCGGAGTTCGGTTAAAACACGATGTTCAGGCCCAGGTTGCCGCCGTAGGCGTCCAGGCCATGACGCGTGAAGCCGATGCGCTGATACCGGCCGCCCACGTCCAGGGAGAACTGGTCGGTGATGTCGATGGTCACGCCCAGGTCCACAGGCACGGTCATGGTGCTGTAGTAGCCATCGTAATTGATGCGCTCATCGGTAAACAGACCGCCCAGGCCCGTGCCGATGTACATGGACGCCTGCTCCGCCGTGAACGGATAGTACCGGACAAGGCCGTTGAAGCCGAAGCCGTTGGCAGCATCGTACCGGGCGTCCAATCTGTAGTCCCTGGGGCTCATGGACATGTAATAGCCCAGGAGTTCCCCACCCACAGCAAGGCCGTCTGCCACGAAGACACCAGCGGAAAGCCCGTAGGTGAAGATGGTGGACACGTCATTGGAGCTGGTTCCATACAGGCCGACTTCCGGCTGAATGAAGAACCGCTCGGCATCAGTCGAAGCGGCCTGCGCAGTCGCTGTGCCCATGGCGAGGGCCAGCGCCAAACAGGCAAACAGGATGAGCTTTTTCATGGCTGATCTCCTTCCAACTGGTATTCGAGTGAAACCCTCCGCGACTTTCGCGTAGCATGCTGCAACAATTCTTGGGCTAAATACTGCAAGGAAAGTCGGGTTGGCAACAGTTTTCTTGAAATTCTCTAGATGATGCAGCATGCCTTTGTTCAAGGAAATTTATCATACAATAACACGCGCTCTTGCATTGAGCAAGTAGGGGTTTCCATGAAGCCGGCTCCTCTTCGCAGAATAAAATCCCCATTGTGCACGGCAGGATCAATGTGATATGCAGCGAAAGAAACTGGGGATGTCTGAATCATATTTCATCCGTGGCGGTACGGGCCGCGTCCTGCGGGCCATGCCGCACCAAGGGAGGAGACCATGGGCAACATGTCGCGGAGTATTGCAGTGCTGGTGCTTGCATGTTCCTTGCTGGGCAGCGCCTCGCTGGCGGGGGCTCAATTCAGCCTGCCGCTGCCGGATCTTGGCGGCATCGTCAAACAAAAGACGGGGATCCCCACGGGAACACCAACGCAGACTCCCGCCCCAGGCACCAAAACGTTCGCAGCCCCGACCACCTTTCGCAATGCGGACAGACGGTTCGAATTCGTCATTCCCGCAGGGTGGCTGCAGGAATCCGGCGACGTGCAGTCGGAGCAAGGCGCAGTCTTTCAAAAATCGGACCGTTCCATCTCGTTCACTTTTCACATGACGCAGATGGTGCCGAGCTTCCCTGCTCCCGCCAGCGTTGCGGCGTCTCTCAGGCAGGCCAATGAGGAAATGCAGATCAAAAAACTGCTTGCCGCCAAGCGGCGTGATGGCGGCGTCAAGGCGCCGGGAACGCCGCGCGTCATCGGATGGGAAGTCACGGAATCCGAAAAAGGATCTGGCGGCTTTCAGCGCATCATCTGGCAATGTTACGATCAGGACAACTACTATTTCAATTTCATGACAGCCACGGAACCGGCGAAATTCCGGGCCGCCAGGGCGGAAATGCAGCAGATCATCAATTCCATCACGTTCAAATAGTCCTGTGCAGCCAGTGCTTTTCCCGGCGCAGGGCTTCATTTTTCCCGCGCAGTGAGATAGCAAGGCAGTAGACCGCTTACCAGCGGTTGGCGGGGGGAACTTTACTGCCTGCATCGGCATGAGCGGGGAGAACGGAATGCCGGGTGTCATCCTGGTTGTTGAAGACGAGGCGCACGTCCGGGAATCTTTCCAGTTGTTATTGGGAAAAGAGGGATTCCGTGCACTTGGCGCAGAAGACGTCGGCGGCGCGCTGGCCGTGCTGCAGCGCGAACCGGTGGATGTTGTGCTCTGCGACATCCTGCTCAAGGAACGATCCGGTCTGGCCTTGCTCATTGAGATCAACACCCGGCAGCTCAATGTGCCGGTCATCCTCATCACTGGCGAGCCGAACCACGAAAGCGCGGCCATGGCCGTGCGTCAGGGCGCCTTCGATTACCTGGCCAAGCCTGTGCGCAAGGAAGTGCTGCTGCTGGTGCTGGAAAAGGCCCTGGGGCACAAGGCCTTGCTGGAGCGCAAGCTGCGCCTGGAGGAAGAGAACCGCCTGTATCGATACAACCTGGAGGAACTCGTCCGCACCCGGACCCTGGCCCTCAAGCAGGCCAATGCGGACCTGCGCCAGGAAGTGGAGGAACGGCGCAAGGCGGAAGGCGCCCTGGCGCGTTTGAACAAGGATCTGGAAACCCTGGTGCAGGCTCGCACCCAGGAGCTGGCGGCCAAGAATCTGGAGCTGGAAGCCAGCAACCGTCGCCTGACCGAGCTGGACGCCATGAAATCTGCCTTTCTGTCCCTGGTGTCCCACGAGCTGCGCACCCCCATGACTTCCGTGCTCGGGTTCGCCAAGCTCATCCGCAAGGACTTCGCCCGCCACTACCTGCCGCTTTCCGCCGGCCTGCCCGAGCTTGCCGCCAAGGGCCGACGCATCCAGGAGAACCTGTGCGTCATTGAGCAGGAAGGCCATCGCCTGACGCGCATCATCAGCGATGTGCTGGACATCACCCGCATCGAGGCCGGCAGAATGGACTGGAGGCAGGAACTGCTGGACCCGGCGGACCTCGTCCGCCAGGCCGCCCAGGCCATGCACGGCCTGTTCCAGGAAAAACCGGCTGTGCAGCTGCTGGTGGAAACGCCGCAAGCCCCCCTGCCCCCCCTGCAGGCAGACCCGGACCGCCTGCAGCAGGTGCTCATCAACCTGCTGTCCAATGCGCACAAGTTCACGGACCAGGGCGAAGTGCGGCTGCGGGTGGAATACATGGACGCGCAGACGCCGCCGATGATCCGCTTCACCGTCACAGACACGGGCCGCGGCGTGCACCCGGAAGACGCCTCCCACATCTTCGAAAAATTCTACCAGGGCCGGCGTGGCACGCACGATCAGGACAAACCCCAGGGGGCGGGCCTGGGGCTGGTCATCTGTCGCACCATTGTGGACCACTACGGCGGCAGGCTGTGGATGGACTCCGCCAGGGGCCAGGGCAGCACGTTTTATGTGGAGCTGCCGGCAGTGGCGTGAAAAGGCCCTCGTGTTGCGTCCTCAAAATAGGTATCCATAAAAACGCAACACGCAGGGCCGCCTGCAAGGCGGCCCCGGAGCCGCAGGCTCCGTGAGTCCGCAAAAATCCACGCATTTTGGCGGACGATCCTCCCCGAAATGCGGTGATGAAAGCATCGCCGTATTTCGGGGACGTCACACTAGAGCAAGTTATCTTTGAAAGGAATTCTCGGGG
>NC_022444.1:2253040-2275251 GCF_000468495.1 Megalodesulfovibrio gigas DSM 1382 = ATCC 19364 | reverse complement strand
AAAAGGTTTCCTCTCTCGCAATGTCCTTTTTCAAAATTAAAATGCTCTAGGCGCCACACCTCACACAAAAGAGACGGCAATGCCTGCATTCGAGTACGATCTCGGCATCATCGGCGGCGGCGCAGCCGGCCTCACGGTGGCCTCCGGCGCGGCCCAGATGGGCGCGAAAACCCTGCTGGTGGAGCGACGCGAGGCCCTCGGCGGCGACTGTCTCCACTTCGGCTGCGTCCCCTCCAAGACCCTCATCAAGTCCGCCCACGTGTATCATCTGATGCAACAGGGGGCGGCCTTCGGTCTGCCTGTCATGGATCCCGGCCCGGTGGAGTTTGCCAGGGTGCGCGAGCGCATCCGCGGCGTCATCGCTGCCATCCAACCCCATGATTCGGTGGAGCGGTTCTGCGGGCTCGGGGCGCAGATCAAATTCGGCCAGGCGGAATTCCTGGACGAGCACAGCATCCGACTGCACGGCAAGACCATCGCCGCCGAGCGCTGGGTCATCGCCGCCGGGGCCCGGCCCGCCATTCCGGACATCCCCGGCCTGGAAGCCGTGGCCTTTCACACCAACGAGACGATTTTCTTCATGGATTCGCTGCCTTCCTCCCTGCTGGTGCTGGGCGGCGGGCCCATCGCCATCGAGCTGGCCCAGGCCTTCCAGCGGCTGGGCAGCCGGGTGACGGTCATCCAGCGCAGTCCGCAGATCCTCTCCCGGGAAGATGCGGACATGGCCGCCCTCATCCGACAGCGACTGGAAGCCGAGGGCGTGCGCGTCATCACCGGCGTGGCCACCACCGCCGTGCGGGAGACATGCGGCCTGAAGGAAGTGGTCGTCTCTCACAAGGACGGGCGAGAGGAGGTTATCTCCGGCACGCACCTGCTGGTGGCCCTGGGCCGTCAGGCCAATGTGGACACCATGGGGCTGGACAACGCCGGCGTGGCGTTCTCGGCCAGGGGCGTGCAGGTGGATGCCCGGCTGCGCACCAGCCAGGACCATATTTACGCCTGCGGCGACATCACCGGGGCCTGGCAATTCACCCACGCCGCGGGGTATGAGGGCGGCGTGGTGCTTGCCAATGCCATTTTTCGCCTGCCCCGCAAGGCCGACTACACCTGGATGCCCCGGGCCACCTACACCGATCCGGAACTGGCCTGCCTGGGCCTCACCGAGGCGCAATGCATCAAGGACGGCATCGAACACCGGGTGCTGACTGAAGAATTTCAGGACAACGACCGCGCCCTGGCTGAGGGCGCCGGCGTGGGCCGGCTCAAGCTCATTGTGGACAGAAAGGAAAAGCCCCTGGGCGTGCAGATCTGCGGCCCCAATGCCGGCGAGTTACTGGGGGAATGGTCCGCGGTGCTGGGCGGCGGGGTCAAGCTCTCCACCCTGGCCGGCACGGTGCATGCGTATCCCACCCTGGCGGAAATCAACAAGAAGGTGGCCGGCGCCCTCATCGCGCCCAAGATCTTCGGCGGACTGGTGAAGAAAGGCGTCAACTTCCTCTTCAACTACAAAGGCCGCGCCTGCGAATGGACCAGTCATGGCGAGGCCGATCCCCCACCTGCTGCAGACAATGAGAGCTGATGCCTTCGATATGATTGCAAGCCACTATCAAAGTCATGGACTGGGAGAACGCGAGAGGGAAAACCGTTTTCAAATGGTTTCCCCTCTCGTAACGTCCTTTTTCAAAAGTAAAATGCTCTAGAACGTGTAGTTCAGGCCCCAGCCCATTTTCCAGCTGGTGCCGCGATTGTCCGGTGCCCAGAGGGTATTGCCATACTGCAGGTGCACCAGCCCAAGCTCCAGAATACAAGCCAGATTTTCGTATATCTTGTATTCACTGTCGAGATTTATTTCATACAACTGGTCCGCTGTGGTCAGTTCAATGCCTTCCACAGGGGTCAGAACCTCGCCCCACACTGTGACGTCACGCATGCGGCGGCTCTTGGAACTGTTGGTGCCGCTGGCATACAGGAAGCGCAACTGATGGGTCAGGTCTTCCATCAACGAAATGTCCTTGAGCAAAAGCGCCACGCCCCACTTGCCAGCGGGATTGTTGTGGGTCAGCCCGGCACTGTTGGCCAGCAGATCGTCCGTGGTCAGCAGGCTGCCGCCGTCCCAGGCAAAGGTGGTGGGATTCCAGTCCGCGGCTATCATGGGAAGCTGCTCGGACCCATTGCGCCAGGAGGCGTCCTCGCCGGAGGCATACCAGCCCAACAGACCGATGGTCACGCATTCCAGGGCATAATCCAGTTCCGCAGCCAGGTAGTAGCCCCGGCGATCGGCCACGCTGCCTCTGGCGTCCATGGATCCGTACAATCCTTCCAGCATCAGAGTGAAGGGATTGAACATATCCAGCGTAATGGCGCCGCCTCCCCACCAGGCCAGGGTGCGCTGATCCAGGGCTGCCGGGGTGAAGGGAACCAAACCGGAGTACACCGCCGGCGCGAGCATGGACGGTGTGTTCACAGCACTGGAGCTGCCCAGAAAATCCCGGCCCATGGCGGCGAGCACCACGTACGGGTGCACCTTCCAGCCGTCTCCCTGTAAGGGAGCCAGAAAGGCGAACATATCGAATTCGTCCCAGGGGTTAGGGTCGCCAGTCTTGGCCAGGTCGTATAGCCTTGCCCAGACCGCGCCCACGGTGAGCATGTCCGAGACGGTGTATTGCGCCAATATGCCGGCCACGTCGTCATCAAACAAAGGCGAACCGGCGATGGGTCCGGGGCCGGCCATCCCCAGAATGCCCATGGAAAGCAGCAGTTCCGTATCCGGGATGGTGACCTGGATGAACGCGCGCTTGGTCTCCAGGTTCACGCCGTCCGCGCCCAGGGCCCCGCCAGCACCGCGGCCGTCGGCCTTGGCGTCGCCCCATCGGGTGTCGCCAATCTCAAGCAGCACGATGCCTTTGAGGTTTTCGCTGGCCACGAAGTCCACTTGCAGACGCGTGCGTTGCTTGGCGGAGAAGTGATCTTCATCGGACCAGTCCCGGGAGCCCAGGCTACCCAGATCGATATACGACCAGTTGAACAGGAAATTCCCTTTGACCTTGACGTCCACGGCATGGGCCGAGGTCGAGATGGCCAACCCGCACAGGATTGCCAACGCAACCGCGCAAATACGCTCCATGAATCCCCCCCACCTTGATGGTTGCAAGATGTTTCCCCCTTCCCTTCCTGATACCACTACGGAAGTGTTTGACTTTTGGGTGGATATCCCAAACCGATTCGCTAGGCAATCCAGTGCGCAGGCCAGCAGACTTGGAGAACATCGCTCCAGCACAGAAAAAAGCCCTCACGCAGCGAGCGTAAGGGCTTGGTCTTGTGGTGCCGGGGGCGAGAATCGAACTCGCATACCCTTGCGGGTGCCGGATTTTGAGTCCGGTGCGTCTACCAGTTTCACCACCCCGGCGGAAATTTGGCCTACTACCCCATCAGCCCCGGTGCGTCAAGACGGGAGTTCTGCAGCGCAGATTTTTTCTTTCCTTTGCGGGCCATTTTCAGTATTGGCAAAGCGCTGACTGCCCTTCTCCACCCTTCTGCCCGCACCACCACCATGCATCTTCCTCTCGGAACCATGTTCAATGTGGCCACCATCCTGGCGGGTGGCGGCCTGGGACTGCTGCTGCACGGCAGACTGCAGGACCGCTACCGCATCATCGTCTTCCAGGGGCTGGGGCTGTGCACCTTGGCCCTGGGCGTGAAGATGAGCCTTGCCATGCAAAACCCCTTGCACATCATCTTCGCCGTGCTGTTGGGGGCCATTCTGGGAGAATGGCTCCGGCTGGAGCAACGCTTTGAGGGCGCGGCCGTTCGCCTCAAAAAAACAGTGAAATCAAAGACGTCCACCTTTGTGGATGGCATGGTCACGGCCAGCGTCATTTACTGCGTGGGGCCCATGGCCATCCTGGGCAGCTTTGACGAAGGCCTGCGCGGCGATCACAGCATCCTCTTCGCCAAGGCTGTGCTGGACGGCTTCGCCTCCGTGGCCCTGGCCTCCACATACGGCGTGGGCGTGCTCTTCTCCAGTGTGGCGGTGGGCGTGTATCAATTGGGCCTCACCGTATTCGCCACCACCCTGCAAGGCGTGTTCGACGAGCCCTCCATGGCCGCCCTCACGGCCACGGGCGGGGTGCTCATCCTGGGGATTTCCATCAAACTCCTGGACATCAAACACATCGCCTTGACGAATCTGCTGCCGGCATTACCCATGGTTGTCCTGCTGGCGCGGCTGTTTCCCTGACCTGCGACGGCAGTTTCCTTTGGGGGGCTGATCTGTTAATCAAGTCCGCAGCGAGTCAGTCTGACGGCAGGAGCATCACGGTGAGCATGGCGAGCGGGCGCGGTCAGCGCGTCATCCGGATAGAAGGGGCGCGGCAGCACAACCTGAAGAACCTCACGCTGGACATCCCGCGCGACGAGCTGGTGGTCATCTGCGGCCCCTCGGGCTCGGGCAAGTCCACCCTGGCCTTTGACATCGTCTACGCCGAAGGCCAGCGCCGCTATGTGGAGAGCCTCTCGGCCTATGCCCGGCAGTTCCTGCCCCAGATGGACAAGCCCGACGTGGACAAGATCGAGGGCCTCTCCCCGGCCATCTCCCTGGAGCAGCAGAGCGCCAGCCGCAACCCGCGCTCCACCGTGGCCACCACCACGGAAATGTACGACTTTCTCCGGGTGTTCTATGCCCGCTTAGGCGTGCCCCACTGCCCCAAATGCGGCCGGCCCATCCAGGCCCAGAGCACGGATCAGATCGTGGATGAGTTCCTGGCCCTGCCCGAGGGCACACGGTTCATGATCCTGGCTCCCCTCGTCGAACACCAGAAGGGCACCCAGCAGGACAAGCTCAAGAAGCTCAAGTCCCAGGGCTTTGCCCGCGTGCGGCTGGACGGAAAGATCCTGTCGTTGGACGAGATCCCGGCCGTGGAAAAGAACAAGAAGCACAGCCTGGATCTGGTGGTGGACCGGCTGGTGAGCCGGCCGGACAACAACGCCGAGCTGCGCGGCCGGCTGGCGGATTCCGTGGAACTGGCCCTGGACATGGGCAAGGGCCGGGTGATTCTGCACCTGCCCGATGCCGAAGGCAGCGTGGCGGACCGCGTCCTGGCCACGGATTCGGCCTGCCCGGACTGCCGCATCGCCATCCCGGCCCCCTCCCCCCAGCTTTTTTCCTTCAACTCCCCCCAGGGCGCCTGTCCCACCTGCTCGGGCATCGGCAGCGTGGAATATTTCGAACCGCGGCTTCTGGCTCCCAACCGGGGCCTGTCCCTGGCTGGGGGCGGCCTCCTGCCCTGGAAGAGCCCGCGGGTGTTCGCCAGGTACGAAGACGCCCTGGCCCGGCTGGGCAAGGCCCACGGCTTCACCCTCACCACGCCCTTTGACCAATACAACGAGGAAGCCTGGAGCGCGCTCTTCAACGGCGACGAAGCCCAGGACTGGCAGGGCGTGGTCAGTATCCTGGAAGGCGGCATGGATTTCGGCAGCATCTGGCGGGACGAGCTCTCCCGCTTCCGGCAGTCCATGCCCTGCCCCAGCTGCCAGGGGGCGCGCCTCAAGCCCGAGGCCCTGGCCGTGCGGGTGGATGACCTGAACATCTTCCAGTTCTGTTCCCTGTCCATTGTCCGGGCCCTGGAATGGCTGGAAGGACGGGTGTTCCCCGGGCATACGGCGCGCATCGCCGAGCCCTTGATGAAGGAACTGACGCACCGCCTGGGCTTTCTGGCCAATGTGGGCCTGGAGTACATCGCCCTGGCGCGCAACATGTCCACCCTGTCCGGCGGGGAGGCCCAGCGCATCCGCCTGGCCGGGCAGCTCGGATCCGGTCTGGTGGGCGTGACGTACGTGCTGGACGAGCCTTCCATCGGCCTGCATCCGCGGGACAACGTCCGCCTGCTGAACACCCTGCGCAGCCTGCAGACCCGTGGCAACACCGTGCTGGTGGTGGAACACGACGAAGCCACCATCCTGGCGGCGGATCACGTGATCGAACTCGGGCCGGGCTCAGGCATGCAGGGCGGGGAGATTGTCCACGCCGGCCCCGTGCATGGGAACGGCGGCCTGATGCAGAGCCAATCCTCCCTCACGGCCAAGTACCTGCGCGGCGATCTGCAGATTCCCCGGCCCAGCGCCCGCCGTCCGGCCAACGGCAGTCTGGTGGTCAGAAACGCCCGCACCAACAACCTGCAGGGCGTGGACTGCCGCATTCCCCTGGCCAGCCTGGTCTGCGTCACCGGGGTATCCGGTTCCGGCAAAAGCTCGCTGGTGGTGGACTCGCTGTACAAGCATCTGGCGCTTTCGCAGGGGCTCAAGGTGGAACAGCCCGGACTCATCGACGGGCTGGAAGGCGCAGAGGCCGTGGAGCGCATCGTGGCCATCGACCAGACCCCCATCGGCCGCACGCCGCGGTCCAATCCGGCCACCTACACCAAAATCTTCGACGAGATTCGCACCATCTTTGCCCAGACGCCGGACGCCAAAAAGCGCGGCTATCAGCCGGGCCGCTTCAGCTTCAACGTGCGCGGCGGCCGCTGCGAAAAATGCCAGGGCGATGGCACCATCACCGTGGAGATGCACTTTCTGCCCGATGTGTACGTCACCTGCGAAGTGTGCAAGGGCCGGCGCTACAACCGCGAAACCCTGGACGTGCACTACAAGGGCAAAAACATCGCCGACGTGCTGGACATGAGCGTGCGCGAAGCGCGCCTCTTTTTCCAGAATTATCCCGCCCTGAAACGCCGCCTGGCCGTGCTGGAGGAAGTGGGCCTGGAATACATGCGCCTGGGCCAGCCGGCCACCACCCTGTCTGGCGGGGAGGCCCAGCGCATCAAGATCAGCCGTGAGCTGGGCAAACGAAGTCTGCCAAAGACCTTATACATCCTTGACGAACCCACCACGGGCCTGCACATGCATGAGGTGGGCAAGCTCATCAAGGTGCTGCACAGTCTGGTGGACAAGGGGGCCAGCGTGGTGGTCATCGAACACAACATCGACGTCATCCTGGCGGCGGATTGGGTGCTGGATCTCGGCCCCGGCGGCGGCGAATCCGGGGGGCGCATCGTCAGCCAGGGCACGCCGGAACAGATCATCGCCGATCCGAATTCCGTCACCGGCGCGTTTCTCACCCATACCGTGCCGGCAGACCGGGAACTCCCGCCCGCAGGCTGAGGTCAGGCCCGACATGGACCACCAGGACCACCAGGACAACCAGGACAACCAGGACCACGCCGACCAGACGCCCCAGGCCCTGCGCGCCCGGCTGGCCTTCCTGGAAGCGCAGAATCGTTTTCTGCTGGAGGAAAAGCATCAGGCCCTGGATGCCCTGAGCCTGGCCGCCTCCCTGGTGAACTTCACCGGCTCCGGCGGGGCCGAAGAGGACAGGCTGGCCATCCAGCAGGAGGTGGCCTCCCGCGCCTGCCTGCTCATCCCGTGCAAGGCCGTGGGCCTCTGGATGGTGGACCCGGCCACGCAAGACTTCCAACGCGCCCTGACGCAGCCGCTGGACTGGGCGTACCGGCTGGAAGCGGAAGTGGACCGGCTCATTGAAGACGGCGTTTTCGCCTGGGCCCTTTCCCGCAACACGCCGGAGATCCTGCATGGCGCCGACCCCGCCGAGGTCGTGCTGCTGCACTCCCTGCGCACCCCCACGTCCTTCCAGGGCATGTTCGTGGCCGTGCTGACCGTGGAACGCGCCCAGCTGCAGGATTCCGCCCTGGCCATCCTCTCCATCCTGCTGCACGCCGGGGCGCACATGCTGGAAGGCGACCAGCTCGCCCGCCGCCTGGCCCTGGCCAATCAGGACCTGACGGCCAATCTGCAGCAGTTGGAAGCCTCCCGCGCCGCCCTGGCCCTGCGCAAGGTGGATCTGGAGCGCATGGTGGCGGAACGCACCCGGGATCTGCTCCAGGCCAATGCCCTGCTGGAGGAAGAGATTCGCCAGCGCATCGCCATCGAGGACGAGTTGCGCCTTGCCAACCGACGACTGGCCGAAGCCTTTGACGCCAGCAGCGACGGCCTCTGGGAACACTATCTGGAAACCGGCCGCGAGTACCATTCCCCGCGCTGGGCGGCCATGCTGGGCTACACCCAGCCGGAAATCGAACAATCCGTGGACGGCTGGGCGGCGCTCCTGCATCCCGAGGACGTGGACAAGGGCCGGCGCTACATGCAGCAGTATCGGCAAGGAGAAATCACCAGCCACCAGGAAGAACTGCGCATGCGCGCCCGGGACGGCTCCTGGCGCTGGCTCCTGTCCCGCGGCAAGGTGGTGGAATGGCGGGACGGCCGGCCCCTGCGCGTGGTGGGCACGCATCAGGACATCACCGCCCGCAAGCACATGGAAGACGAGCTCACCCGCGCCCGGGACGCCGCCGACGCCGCCAGCCGGGCCAAAAGCGAATTCCTGGCCACCATGACCCACGAGATCCGCACCCCCCTGAACGCCATCATCGGTCTGGCCGAGCTGCTGCGCCTGGGCGAGTGCACCGGCGAACAGGCGGACTACGTGGAGACCATCGAGCGCCAGGCCCGGTCCCTGCTGGCCATCCTCAACGATATTCTGGATCTCGCCCGCATGGATGCCCGCCAGCTGCAGCCGGCCTGCGACCCCTTCAACCTGCAGCAGGTGGTGGCCTCGGCCGTGGAACCCTTCCGGCCCGAGGCCAAGACCAAGGGCCTGCACCTCGCCTGCACCATTCCCGAAGACCTGCCGGCTCTTCTGGTGGGGGACGGCCCGCGCCTGCGCCATGTGCTGTTCCATCTGGTGGGCAATGCCGTGAAGTTCACCGAACAAGGATCCGTGGAAGTGCTGGTGACGGAGGCGAGCCCCCTTGCCGCCCCGCCTTCGGCAAAGTGCGACACGCCGACCTCCCCGCCCCTGCGGCTGCTCTTCGCCGTACGCGACACGGGCATCGGCATCCCCAAGGACAAACAGGCCGGTATTTTTCAGGCCTTCACCCAGTTGGACAGCGGCTTTTCCCGGAAAAAGGGCGGGCTGGGCCTGGGGCTGGCCCTGGCCCGTTCCCTGGTGGAACTCATGGGCGGCCAGTTGTGGATGAGCAGCGAGGAAGGCCGCGGCAGCGTGTTCAGCTTTGTCATCCCCCTGGCCCGGCTTGCCCCGCACGAAACATTGTGAAGGAATCGACCATGCGCATTTTTCTTGTCGGCCCTCGCGCCAGCGGCAAGACCACCCTGGCCCGCAGCCTCGCCGCCGCCCTGGACGGCGACTGGCTGGATACGGACACCCTGACGCAGCAGCACGCCGGCATGAGCATTGCCGAGCTGGTGGCCGCCCGGGGCTGGGAAGCCTTCCGTGATCTGGAATCCGCCGCCCTGGCAGAGGCCTGCGCCATGCCTGCGGCTGCAGCGCCCCTGCTGGTGGCCACGGGCGGGGGCATGGTGCTGCGTCCCGAAAACCGGCAGGCCATGCGCGAGGCCGGCCTGGTCCTCTGGCTCGATGCCCCCGGCGAGCTCATCACCGCCCGGCTGGCGGCGCACCTGGATCCCGGCCAGCGGCCCTCCCTCACCGGGGACGATCCCGTGGCCGAGGCGGCGCGGGTTGCCGCCTCCCGCGAATCCCTGTATCGGGAAGCAGCCCACGCAGTGTTGGACGCGGCCCAGCCCCTGACCGAGCTCGTGGAGCAGGCGCGCCGGCGCATCAACGACCATTTTTCCGGGAGCACACAGCAGTGAGCGGCGACACCTTCGGACGGCTCTTCACCCTGACCACCTTTGGCGAATCCCACGGCCCGGCCCTGGGCGGCGTGGTGTCCGGCTGTCCGGCCGGCATCCCCATCACCGAGGCTGCCATCCAGCAGGAGCTGGACCGCCGCCGCCCCGGCGCGGCCCAGGCCGGCGCGGCTTCCACGGCACGCAAGGAGCCGGACCGCGTGGAACTGCTCTCCGGCGTGTTCGAAGGCCGCACCACGGGCACGGCCATCGGCTTCTGCATCCGCAACACCGACCAGCGCAGCGCCGACTATTCCGCCATCAAGGACGTCTTTCGTCCCGGCCACGGCGATCTTTCCTACCACGCCAAATATGGTGCCCGGGACTACCGCGGCGGCGGCCGCTCCTCGGGACGCGAAACCGCCTGCCGGGTGGCCGGCGGCGCCATCGCCCAGGCCTTTCTGGCCACGCTGGGCATCATGGTGACGGCCTATACTGTGGAGCTGGGCGGCATCCGCGCCGCCGTGCCCGGGTCCCTGGCGGCGCTGGGCAATGTCTGGGAACGGCCTTTCTTTGCCCCGGAAGACGCCGTGATCACGGCCTGGCAGGGCCGGGTGGCCGAGATCAAGGCCCGTGGCGACACCCTCGGCGGCGTGGTGGAAGTGCGGGCCGAACCCATGCCCCAGGGCCTGGGGGAACCGGTGTTCGATAAGCTGGATGCCCGCATTGCGGCGGCGCTCATGTCCATCGGCGCAGTCAAGGCCGTGGAGATCGGCGCAGGCTGCGAGGCCGCCCGCATGACCGGCAGCCAGCACAATGACCCCATCCTCCCCCTGCCCCATCGGCAGGAAGCCAGCAACCATGCCGGCGGCGTGCTGGCCGGCATTTCCGATGGCCGGCCCCTGGTGGCCCGGGCCTGGGTCAAGCCCATCGCCTCCCACCACCAGCCGCAGGCCACCATCGGCACGGACGGGCAGGCCACCAGCATCACCGTGGGCGGGCGGCACGACATTTCGGCCATCCCGCGCATCGTGCCCGTGTGTCAGGCCATGGCGGCCCTGGCCCTGGCGGACTTCTGCTGCCTGCAGACGCGGCAGGCCGGGGCGATGGGGATATGAGGCGTCAATAGGCCACGCCCACGAACTCCTCGAAGCTGGTGAGGCCGGTGAGCACTTTTTCGCCGGCGTCCATTTTCAGGGTGCGCAGGGTGCCGGCGGCCACGCAGGCTTCCTTCACCTCGTAGCTGGAGGCCTTGCGCAGGATGTGTTCCTGCACCAGGCCGTCCACCTCCAGCACTTCGTACACCCCCAGCCGGCCGCGGAAGCCGGCGTTGTCGCATTTCCAGCAGCCCGTGCCGCGGAAAAAGTGCAGCCTGTCCCCGTTCAGCAGCGGGTGGATGTGCCGGGCCTGCTCGAGGGGGGCCTCGTAGGCCTCCAGGCAATCCGGACACAGCCGGCGCACCAGCCGCTGGGCCACCACAGCCTGCAGACAGGAGCTGACGAGGAAGGGATCCACGCCCATTTCGAACAGCCGGGTCAGCGCGCCGGGGGCGTCGTTGGTGTGCAGGGTGGAGATGACCTTGTGGCCGGTCATGGAACTTTTGATGGCGATGGTTGCGGTCTCGGTGTCCCGGATCTCCCCCACCATGATCACGTCCGGGTCCTGACGCAGGATGGAGCGCAGGCCCGAGGCGAAGGTCATGCCGGCCTTGGAATTCAGTTGGATCTGGGTGATGTCCTCCACGCGGGACTCCACCGGATCTTCCAGGGTGATGATATTGATGCCCGGCCGCTTGATGCGCCGCAGCACGGCGTACAGCAGGGTCGTCTTGCCCGAGCCAGTGGGGCCTGTGGCCAGGATGATGCCGTGCGGCTTGAGGATGGCCTGCTCCAGCCTGGCCCGGGCCACGTCGGCCATGCCCAGGTGTTCCAGTTCCAGGCCGCCCTGGTGCTGCTCGTGCAGGCGCATGACCACCTTTTCCCCGTAAATGGTGGGGATGGTGGACGTGCGCACGCCGATTTCCCGGCCCTGCACGGTGAAGGTGAAGCGGCCGTCCTGTGGGACGCGGGAAACGGAGATATCCAGATTGGAAAGGAGCTTGAACCGTGAGACCAGGGGCAGGAAGAACCTGGCCCTGGGCGCGGGCACGTCCACCAGCTGGCCATCGATGCGCAGCCTGAGGACAATGCGGTCCTGCTCCTTGGACAGGTGAATATCCGACGCTTTTTTGGCCTGCGCCTGGACGAGGATGGCGTTGACCATCTTCACCACCGGCGCATCCTCGGCCATGGAGGTCAGGGAGTCGGCGGAAAAGGCGGCGGTGGCGTCGTGACTGTCGCCGTCGCGGGTGGCCTCGCCATCCACGTCAATGTCTTCAATATCGAACTGCATGGTGGCGGGTGCGGCGAATTCGGCGCCGTATACCAGACGGGCCAGGGCAGCGAGCTCGCGTTCCGTGCAGATGGCTGGCTCCACGTCCAGGCCTGTGGCGCGGACCACGTCATCCAGGGCATGCAGATCCGTGGGGTCGCGCATGGCCACCCAGAGGATGCCGCCGCGGCGCTCCAGGGGCGCCAGACCGTATTTGGCGGCCAGCTCCATGGGCACCTTGGCGGCCAGGGTGCGATCCGGCCTGAAGTCTGGTTCGGCATAGCGCGTCAGGCGCAGTTGCCGGGCCAGCACATCGGCCAGGTGGGCATCCTTGACCAGTCCCTTCTGCAAGAGCAACTGGCCCAGCTTGAGCTTGCTGCGATCCTGCTCGGCCAGGGCGCGATCCAGACTTTCCCGGGTCAGGCAGCCGGCGGCCACCAGCAGTTCGCCGATGCGCTGGCGATTGCGTGTCCTGTTCATGCCGTTGCTTCCTCAGGCTGCCGCCCTGGCCAGCCCCAGGAGCCGCCGGGCCGTGGCCAGCAATTCCATGGGGCTGAAGGGCTTGGTCATATACAAATCCGCACCCACGGCCTCGCCCTTGATCCGGTCCACCTCCTGCCCTTTGGCCGAGAGCATGACGATGCACACGCCGCGAAGGTCTGGATCGCCCTTCACGCGCTCGCAGACCTGATACCCATTCATGCGGGGCATCATCACGTCCAGAAAGACGAGCCGGGGGCGCTCGCGGCGGATGAGCTCCAGCCCCTCCTGCCCGTCCCTGGCGAAGAGCATGCGCACGTCGTCGTCTTCCAGCTCTTCCAGGGCTTCTTCCATGAGCATGCGGATGTGCGGCTCATCGTCCACCACAACGAGGGACCGGGAGAGCGAGTGGGGAGCCGGCGGCGCGGGAGCAGGAACAGGAGAAGATACCGGGGGGGCCTCGATCTCTTCCACCACAGCCATTGCCACATCGAGCAGGTCCAGGTCGGCCGTCTCTGGCAGGGCGCCCCAGGGCTCGCCGGCAATGCGCTGGTACAGGGCCTCGGCCTCCTCCACGCACTGGCCCTGAAACAGCAGGGATTCCACCATGGCCAGAGCGTCATCGTCCCGGCCCAGGGCGTGCAGGGCCCCGGCATGGCCCAGCACCAGCTCGGGATCCTGCGGCGAAAAGGCCGCGGCGTGGGCAAAGAGGTCCGCGGCGCAGTCCCAGCGCCGGGCCCTGGCCGCCGCCTGCGCGGCCAGCAGAAACAGATTTGGCGCGGCGGGATAGACGATGCGGATGGATCCGAACAGCCTGGCGGCCGGCTCCAGCCGCTGCAGCCGGATCAGATGGGCCGTGGCCTTGATGAGATAGACCACCGTCTGCGTGGCGTCTCCCTGGGCGTGGCAGCACATGGCCACCCCCCTGCAGGCGTCCGGGTACAGGCCCTGGCAGGCGATGGCCTGCTTGAAGGCGGCCAGGGCCTCGGCATGTCGCCGGGCCTTGAGCAGGGCCTTGCCTTGCAGGAAGGCCCGGGCCGCTGCCGGGTGGACCGGCAGGGATGCCGCCTGCGGAACTGCCGGGACTGCCGGAGCTGCCGTCCTGGTCACGACGCCACCTCCTCATCCAGGGCATGTTCCAGCGTCCGGGCCAGGGTCAGCAGGGCCTGGCGGGACTTCTGCTGCTGCTGCCGCAGACGCCGGTTCTCCAGCACCGCGGCCACCTGAAACGAAAGCGTGGACAGCAGGGCCAGCTGCTCCGTGGTGTACAGCCGCGGTGTGCGCGAGCCCAGGTGCACAAGACCGAAAACCTCGCCCGCGCAGCGCAGGGGCGCGCACAGCATGGAGTGCACGGACAGGACGCCGGCGGCGCGGGAGTCCGCAGCCAGTTCGTTGACGATCTCCCCGCGGCCGCTGCGGCGCACCGCCTCATGAATGCGGGCGACCTCGGCAAACACCGTCGTCAGAAACGAGACATCCGGCAGCCCCTGCACCATACATGCAGGCTCGCCCGGCCAGCAGCGCTGCACCCCGGCATGATCGCAGGGGATCACCCCCTGGGCCACACGCAGCAGCTCGGCCAGGGCCTCTTCTTCCTGCAGGGCCGGACCGCGGGCGGCCATGTCGTACAGCAGGGTCAATTCGTTGTAGCGGCACAGGGTGTCGTGGGCCAGGGTGCGTTTTTCCAGATCCAGCACGGCCAGGACAGCCAGAAGTCTGGCCAGCACGTCGGCGTTGTCGTCGCCCAGGGTGTAGCCAGCCACCTCCCCTTCCACGTCGATGGCATGCCGCGCCGGCAGGGTCGGGCCATGGACCCCCGGCGCGCCCAGCACGGGCCTGCCCAGCACATCCAGCACGCACAGCGGCGAGCCCAGCCGGCCGGAAAGCTCCTCCAGCAGCACGGCAAGCCTGCGCTGGGAGAGCAGCCGCTTGAGTTTGATTCTGCTCATGCCTGCACTCCGGGGCGGTGCGCCTCCTGCCCGGGCAGAGCCGCCTTCCTGGCTTCGCCGATAAGGATGAAATAGATGCCTTCCAGCCCTTTTTCAAAGCGCAGGGTCTTCACCAGATCGTGCCGCCGGGCAAGCAGCGCATTGACGACGATGATGACCGGCTTTTCCTGCTCGGCCAGACGGCAACACGCCTCCACGTTCATGGCCTCGATGACCGTGTATCCCTGGGTCGTGAGCACCTGGGAAAAGGCCTGGACCTTGGCGGCGCTTTCATCCACCACCATGATTTTCTTGTTGGACGGCCGCGCGGCCACCAGCTCCGAGACTTCCTGCAGGAAGACCTTCTGCATCACCGGCTTGGTGAAGTATCGGTCCACCCCGATCTTGTAGCCCTCCTCCATGTTGCCCTCCACGGAATGGATGACGATGGGGATGTACGCCAGGGCGGGATTCTTTTTCATGGCCGCGGCCACGTCCAGCCCGGTCATGTGCGGCATCTGCACGTCCAGGATCACCAGGGCGGGCCGGTGCGTCTGCAACAGCTCCAGGGCCTGCAGACCGTCCTCGGCCTCCATCACCTGGTAGTTGTTTTCTTCCAGCAGTTGGCGCATGTATTCGCGGATGCTTTCGTCGTCGTCCACCACCAGGACGAGCTTTTCGTCCCCGTCCGGCCCCTGGGGGCTGTGGCGGATGTGGTCGTGGATGCGCTTGAGCACGTCATCCAGATTGTATTTTTTGATCTTGGGCTGGTTGTGTCCTTCCAGGGGCAGGGTGAAGGAGAACGTGGCTCCCTGGCCGGGTTCGGATTCCACCCAGATGGCCCCGCCGTGATGCTCCACAATCTGCTTGCAGATGGTCAGCCCCAGGCCGGTGCCGGTGGGCTTGTCCGTGAGGGTGTCCCCCACCTGCTTGAACTTCTCGAACACCTTGTCCTTGTCCTCGGGGCGAATGCCCATGCCCGTATCCTGCACGTCCACGCGGATCATGCCCTTGTCCAGCCGGGCGCGCAGAGTCACGTGGCCGGCGTCGGTGAACTTGACGGCATTGGACAGCAAATTGATGACCACCTGCACCAGACGATCCGGATCCCCCAGCAGTTCCGGCAGATCGCGCTGCACCTCCATGCGCAGCTGCAGATGCTTCCTGGCAAACAGCGCCATGGTGGCATCCGCCGCCTGCCGGCAGATTTCCGGCACGGCCAGGGGCAGGCTCTTCCATTCGATCTTGCCGGCCTCCATCTTGGCAATGTCCAGCACATCGTTGATGAGGGCCGTCAACCGTCTGGACTCCTTGTGGATGATGGCCACGTTGCGGCTCACGGTGTTAATGGCCCGCTGCGCCTTCTTGTCTTCCGGGTCCATCTTGGGGAAGATGACTTCCTCCAGTTTCAGCTGCACCATTTCCGCAAAGCCCAGCACACTGGTGAGGGGGGTTCTGAGCTCATGCGAGACGGTGGAGAGGAAGTCCGTCTTCATCTTGTCCACTTCCCGCAGGCGGTCGTAGGCCTTGGCCAACTGCTGGTGCATGTATTCCGTGGCTTTCTTGGACTTCAGCAAGGCATGCTCCGCCTTTTGCCGGTCCTCCACTTCCTTTTGAAGCTGCCCGGTCATCTCCACAAGCTCCATGGTCCGCTTGTTCTGCATGGCGGCCAGGGTGAGCAGCAGTTCCTGCACCGAGACAATGCCCGTGAGCAGCGTCTGCTCCGTGACGATGATATGATCGTAAATCTTGATTTTTTCCCGGCTCATGGCCATGCCGGCCACCATCTCCACGGGGGTTTCCCCGTCGATGATCAGCGGCTCGGGATCCATGACGTAGGACACGGGCTTTTTGTGGTACAAGGCCACGCCGTACTGCTGGGACAAGGCGCGATCCAGGTGCAGGCTCATCACCAGCCCCACAGGCTTGCGCTCCACTGCCACCACCAGGCAGCTGATGGGCTCGTCGTCCAGCCTGGTCTTGACGTCGCGGATGGGCAGTTCCGGCGACACCACGGTGGCAGGCTCCACCAGTTCGCGAATGCAGATGGACGCCTTGGTTCTGGCTCCTGGACGATGGTCGTGCATGAAGGTCGCTCCCGCACAAGGATGTCAGGCAGGGAGCCCCGCCTGCGCCGCGAACTGTACGAAGCGATGGTGAACATCTTGTGACAATCCCTATACGGACGGGATTTTCCAGCACTCGTCGCCCCGGCGCCCGGCCGGTAAAAATGCGGGCCACCCTCCCCTGGGTCTTTACAATGGCCCGCCTTTGTTTGTACGAAAGAGTTTTTCGCCACCGCAAGAACCCCAGAGGCAGGACGCGCATGACCAAGCACTATCTTTCCATGCTGGACATGGATCCTGAAACCGCCAGAGCCGTGCTTGACCGCGCCCTGGAGATGAAGCGCACGCGCCACCGCAGCCGGCTGCTGGACGGCAAGATCATCGCCTTGCTTTTCGAAAAAGCCTCCACCAGGACCCGGCTCTCCTTCGAAGTGGCCGTGCGCCACCTTGGCGGGGAGGCCCTGTTTCTGTCCTCCCGCGAGACCCAGCTAGGCCGCAACGAGCCTGTGCGGGATTTCGCCCGCGTGGTCTCCCGCTACCTGGATGGCCTGGTGGTGCGCACCTATGCCCAGCAGACCCTGGACGAGCTGGTGGCCTTCGCCACCATTCCCGTGGTCAACGCCCTTTCGGACCAGTTCCACCCCTGCCAGACCCTCTCGGATCTGCTGACCGTCTACGAACGCCGGCCGGATTTGGAAAATCTCGTCATCGCCTGGGTGGGAGACGGCAACAACATGGCCAACTCCTGGATGAACGCCGCCGCCCTGTTTCCCTTCACCCTCCGGATGGCCACACCGCACGGCTTCGAGCCCTCGGCAGACGTGCTGGCCCGGTCCCAGCGTCTGGGGGCGAAGATCGAACTGGGGAACGATCCCGTGGCGGCCGTGACCGGCGCGCACTTCGTCAATACCGACGTCTGGGTCTCCATGGGCCAGGATGACCCCGAGGGAGCCAAACGCAGCGCCTTCGAGCCCTTCCAGGTGAACGACACCCTCATGGCCCACGCCGCCGAGGGCGCCATGTTCATGCACTGCCTGCCGGCCCACCGCAGCGAGGAAGTGACCGAGGCTGTGTTCGAAAGCAACATTTCCATTGTCTGGGATCAGGCCGAAAACCGCCTGCATACCCAAAAAGCCATCCTTGAGTGGATTTTCACCCAAGACTAGGACGCCGCCGCCATGTCTACCATCAAGAAAGTCGTGCTCGCCTACTCCGGCGGGCTGGACACGTCCATCATTCTCAAATGGCTCACCATCCAGTACAACTGCGAGGTGATTACCTGCACTGCGGACCTGGGCCAGGAAGAAGAGCTGGACGGCCTGGAGCAAAAGGCCCTCTCCACCGGGGCCTCCAAGGCCTATGTGGATGATCTGCAGGAAGAATTCGCCCGCGATTTCGTCTTCCCCATGCTGCGCGCCGGCGCGGTGTACGAAGGCCGGTACCTGCTGGGCACCTCCATCGCCCGGCCCTGCATCGCCAAGCGGCTGGTGGAAATCGCCCAGGCCGAAGGCGCCCAGGCCATTTCCCACGGCGCCACCGGCAAGGGCAACGATCAGGTGCGCTTTGAGCTCACGGCCATGGCCCTTGCGCCGCAGCTGCAGGTCATCGCGCCCTGGCGGGAATGGACCATGCAATCGCGCACCGAGCTGCTGGCCTTCGCCACGGAGCACGGCATCCCCATGGGCGCCAGCAAGGCATCCCTCTACTCCATAGACCGCAACCTGCTCCACTGCTCCTTTGAAGGCGGCGAACTGGAAGACCCCTGGAACGAGCCGGCCGAGGCTTCCCATTGCACCACCACGCCCATCGCCCTGGCTCCGAATCAGCCCGAGGTGGTGGAGATCGACTTCGAGAAAGGCGATCCCGTGGCCATCAACGGCGTGCGCCTGAGCCCGGCCGCCCTGATGAAGCAGCTCAACACCATCGCCGGCAAGCACGGCGTGGGCCGCATCAACATGGTGGAAAACCGCTTCGTGGGCATGAAGAGCCGCGGCGTGTACGAAACCCCCGCCGGCACCGTGCTGCAGCTGGCCCGCCGCGATCTGGAAGGCCTGACCATGGACCGCGAGGTGATGCACCTGCGCGACAGCCTCATCCAGCGCTACGCCGAATGCGTGTACTACGGCTTCTGGTACGCCCCCGAACGCGAGGCCCTGCAGGCCCTCATGGACAAGGCCGCCGAGACCGTCACCGGCACCGTGCGCGTCTCCCTGTGCAAGGGCCACGTCCAGACCCTGGGCCGCAAGTCCCCCTTCTCCCTGTATGACGCCAACCTGGCCACCTTCGAGAAGGATACGGTCTACAATCAGGCCGACGCCACCGGCTTTATCCGGCTGCAGGGCCTGCGCCTGAAGGCCTGGAAAAAGCAGCGCGAGGCAGGCAGCAAGTGAGCGGCCCCACGATGAACGGACAGGCCGGCAAACTCTGGGGCGGCCGCTTCGAAGGCGAAAGCCTGCAGGCCGTGGAAGCGTTCACGGAATCCGTCTCCTTTGACAACGCCCTGGCATTCCACGATATCCGCGGATCCCAGGCCCATGCGCGCATGCTGGCTGCACAGGGTGTCATCTCCAGTGACGATGCCGCCAGCATCGTCGCCGGGCTGGACCAGATCCGCGGCGAGATCGAACGCGGCGAATTCGTCTGGCGTGTGGAGCGCGAAGACGTCCACATGAACATCGAAGCCCGGCTCACCGAACTGGTGGGCGATGCCGGCAAGCGCCTGCACACCGGCCGTTCCCGCAACGATCAGGTAGCCCTGGACTTCCGGCTCTTTGTGGATGAACGGCTGGCGGACTGGGCACGGCTGCTCAAGGCCGTCATCCGCTCCTTCCTGGCCCAGGCCAGGGAACATGTGGAGACCCTGCTGCCCGGCTGCACGCACTTTCAGCCGGCCCAGCCCGTGACCCTGGCCCAGCACCTGCTGGCCTACGCCTGGATGTTTTCCAGGGATATCGAGCGGATAGAAGACTGTCGCAAGCGCGTGCAGATATCGCCCCTGGGCGCTGGCGCCCTGGCCGGCACCACCTATCCCCTGAATCCCCTGGCCGTGGCGCAGGATCTGGGCTGGGAGCGCGCCTTCGCCAACTCCATGGACGCCGTGTCGGACCGGGATTTCGTGCTGGAATCGTTGTTCATCGGCAGCGTGGTCATGGCGCATCTCTCCAGGCTCTCGGAGGAAATCATCCTCTGGGCCGCGCCGCAGTTCGGCTTTGTGACCCTGCCGGACGCCTACGCCACCGGCTCGTCCATCATGCCGCAAAAGAAGAACCCGGACGTGGCCGAGCTGACCCGCGGCAAAACCGGCCGCGTGTACGGCGATCTCATGAGCCTGCTGACCACGGTCAAGGGCCTGCCCATGACCTACAACCGGGATCTGCAGGAAGACAAGGAACCCTTTATTGACTGCGACCGCACCGTGTCCATGAGCCTGACCATGGCCGCGGGCATGGTGGCTGCCCTGGTATACAAGCCGGAGCCCATGGCCGCCGCCCTCAAGAAAGGCTTCCTGAACGCCACGGAACTGGCCGACTATCTGGTCACCAAGGGCCTGCCCTTCCGCGACGCCCACGAAGTCACGGGCAAGCTGGTGAAGATGGCCGAGGTCCGCGGCGTGGGCCTGGAAGATCTGCCCCTGGCGGAAATGCAGTTGCAGTCCGCCCTCATCGAGGCAGACGTCTACCCCGTGCTGGATTGCCGCGCCGCCGTGGAGCGGCGGAAAATTCCCGGCGGCCCGGGCCGGGCCAGCGTGCTGCACCAGATCGCCACGCTGACGGCACTGGCTGCAGAATAGCCCCGATACGCCCTGACGCATTGCAAAGGAGTTCCTCGGAACTCCTTTCTTTTTTTGCGGTGCGTTCCATCCCGGCCTCCCCGCAACATTTTTCATGCGCCTGCAAGGAGTTAGAAAAAGTCTGGATCAATGGTATAGCATCTCTACCAACCCCTTGCAAACCTTGCCAAAAATTTACCTGCGCGATACACGGAAGGATATGCATTCTCCGGCCCGGAACTCGCGCGTCCCGGGCCGGGGGTGAGACGTCCTGTGGTGGGGCGCGCGTGGGGAGCACAAGGATGATGGGGAACATGCGTCGAATGGCAGCCGGCGTGGCGCTGGCGGTGGTGATCCTTTGTTGTCTTGGCCTGCGGCAGGCGGATGCCGTGGCGGCTGGCGGGGGACGTCCCGTCGCCGGCAGCAGCATGCGCCTTGAAGCGCCCTGGGACTTTACCTACAAGGCCAACCTGTCCACGGTGCGGCAGACGCTGCAGGCCGTGCGGGACGAGATGGAACGCTCGCCCACGGCGCGGCTGGAGATCATCGGCCACACCTGGAACCGCGGCGGGGATTTGCTTAATCGGCGCCTTTCAGCCCGTCAGGCGGAGCTGCTCAAGGAGCAGTTGGTGCGCGAATTCGGCGTGCCTGCAGCACGCATCGCCGCCCGGGGCATGGGGGCGGATGAGCCCCTGCCGGGACGCACGGCACGCGATGCGGACAACCGCCGTCTGGAACTTCTGGTGCATGATCGTCGTCCCATTGTTCCGATGGTCCAGGGGGAGACTTCCCCGGCCGGACCCATCACGCCCATCACGCCCATCACGCCCGTCACGACTGGCACGCCAGGCACGCCAGGCACGCCAGGCACGCCCATCACGACTGGCACGACTGGCACGACTGGCGCAGTAGGCACACCGGCTGCAGCGCCCGCGTTCTGCTCCCCCCTCGGCGCTGGCGGTCCTTCTTCCCTGACGCTCTATTTCGCCCTGGGCCGCAACACCATCCATCCGGATTCGGTAGACACCCTCAGACAGACCGCCTCCCTGCTGCAGGGCTGGCCCCAGGCCCGCGCCACGCTGGTGGGCCATGCGGATAACCGCGGCGACCCGGCGCGCAACATCACCCTGTCCCGCACCCGGGCAGAGACCGTGCGTCAGGCCCTGCACGCGGCCTTCGGCATCCCCCTGGACCGCATGTGCGTGGAGGGTGCGGGAGACGCGTTCCCCGTGGCAGACAACCTCACCGCTGAAGGTCGGGCCCGCAACCGCCGGGTGGAGGTGCTGCTGCACGGCATCGGGGAGGCCATGGCCTGCGCCCTGCCCTCCGCAACTCCGACACCTGCGACGGCGCCAACACCCCCGACACCGCCGGCTGCAACCAGTCAGGGCGTCCCCGTCCCCCCGGCCACACCGCGCCTCTTCGTGGTGGAGGGCGAAGTCCTGGCCGCCGGCCCCACGGCGGATCGATATTTCATTGAAATCAGCGTCCACAAGTGTGCCCTCTGGCTGTACGAACGCCAGCCCGACGGCGGCCGCAGGCTCGTCAAGCAATACACGGTGGCCACGGCCAGAAACGGCATGGACCATCCCGAGGGGCTGGGGTACGTGACCAAGATCGACAAGAACCCCTGGTGGTATCCCACGCCGGACATGAAGCGCCGTGCCGCAGCCAAGGGACGGGCCCTCAGCCCAGTGCCTCCGGGCCGCAAGGGCAACCCCATGGGCGCGGTGAAGATCCATCTTTCCCATGGTCCAACCTACCGAATCCATGGCACAAACAGACCGGATCAAATCGGCAGGCGCGTCTCCCTGGGCTGCATCCGCATGTTCAACCAGGATGCCCTGGAGCTGGCGAACCTCATCGACGTGGGCGCGGAGGTGAATGTGCTCTTTTAGAGCATGTTACTTTTGAAAGGATTTTTCGGGGGAAGAACCCCCTTTC
>NC_022444.1:2251203-2252998 GCF_000468495.1 Megalodesulfovibrio gigas DSM 1382 = ATCC 19364 | reverse complement strand
AACCTTTTGTAAAAAGGTTTCCCCTCTCGCAATGTCCTTTTTCAAAACTAAAATGCCCTGGATTACTGTAAGCGGGGAATCCTCCTTCTCCAAAAACGCTTTTTCGCGAGGCATGTTGGAAACACGCGCGAGTTCCACGCCGGCGCTGCCCGGCGTCCTGCATCACAGCTTCCTGGAGCGCCGCGGCGGTGCGGCCCGTGTGGCGGATCTGCTCTGCGCGGGCATGCAGTGCCAGGGCGTGGAGACGGCGCGATCCTTCGAGATCGTCCAGAGCGAGGCCGGCCAACGCTGGATGGATGACTGGCACGGGGACTGGTTCGCGGCCCTGGAAGCGGCGATCCGTCGCGGATGGCTCCTGCACCTGCACGGCAGCGGCGACTGGCTGGGCCTGCTGGAACGGCTCCTGCCCCTGGCCTCGAAGGTGTGCATCACGTTTCACGACATGCGCCTGGCCACGGGCGGCTGTGTCTTTCCCACGGATTGCCCCGGCCTGGACCGTGCCTGCGCCGATCCCTGCCCCCGCGGCCTGCCGGACACCGCCGCCCGACGGCAACACGCCGCGGCGTTGCTGCACCGGCTCCAGCCCCTGGCCCTGTGCCCGTCCCAGTGGGGCTGCGACCTGCTGCGGCAGGCCATTCCCGGCCTGGCTCCCCGGCTGGCTCCCAATGGCATCCCCTGGCCCGCCGCCCTGCCGGACAAACGTGCGGCCAAACAGGCCATCGGCCTCTCCCCCGCGGCGCGGCTGGCCGTGTTCGTGGCCCATGGCGGCGAGGCTGCCGGCGTGAAGGCCGGCGACACCTGGCTGCGCCTGTGGGACCGCATCAAGCAGGCCGCGCCACAGGCCGTGGGGTATCTGATCGGCGGGACTGCCCACAGCCGCCAGGGCGACCTGGTACGCTGGCCCTATCTGGAATCCGAGGCGTTGAGCCGGATGTTCGCCGCGGCGGACTGTCTGGTGTACCCGTCCTGGGCAGACAATCATCCGCTGACGGTGCTGGAAGCCATGGCCCAGGGCTGCCCGGTGACGGCCTGGGCGGCCGGCGGCATTGCAGAGATGGTAATCCCGGATGCCACCGGCAAGCTGTTGCCCGTGGGGGATCTGGACGGCTTGGCGAGGGAGGCGGCGGCGCTGCTGACGCACCCGTCGCACGGCCGGCAGCTGGCCATGGCGGCCCACCGGGCCGGGCTCAGGCACTTTGCGGCAGACGGCATGACACGCGCCGTGCTGCGGCTGCTGGCGCAGCAGTTTGGACAGGAAAGTGGGAATAAGCCGAATCTGTAGCAGCTACGCCGCGTCCGGCGGCATGGCCGGCGGTCCGATCCAGCAATGCGGATTCCAGGCCACTTCCCAGAGATGGCCGTCGGGATCGGCAAAATAGCCGGAATAGCCGCCCCAAAAGACGTCCTGCGCCGGCTTGAGCAACCGCGCCCCCGCCGCCACGGCCCGGGCCAGCACGGCATCCGCCTCCGCCTTGCTGGAGACGTTGTGCGAGAGGGTGACGCCGGAGAAGCCGCCCTCCTCCAGGGGCCGCACCATGCCGGGAGGCAGCAACGCGTCCTCGGCCAGGGTGGCGCGGTCGTACAGGGCCAGCCAGGTCCCCTGCAGGGAGAAAAAGCTGATCCGTCCTTCAAAGGGCATCCGGGGCAGGCCCAGGCCTTCTTCATAGAACCGGGTGGCGCGGTCCAGGTCCGCGACGCCCAGGGTGATCATGCTGATGCGTGGCTGCATCGCTGCTCCCTGCAAGGGGGGTGGTAAAGATAACAGCTCAAGACGTTGCGAGAGGGGAAACCTTTT
>NC_022444.1:2188492-2251175 GCF_000468495.1 Megalodesulfovibrio gigas DSM 1382 = ATCC 19364 | reverse complement strand
TTGCAAAAGGTTTTCCCCCGAGAGTTCTTTTCAAAAACAACGTGCCCTATACGTCGGTCAGCGCCTCTTCCAGGGCCTTGGCAAAGGCTTCCAGATCGGCTTCGGTAATGGTCAGGGGCGGCAGCAGGCGCAGCACTTTGTCTTGCGTCACGTTGCACAGGAAGCCGGCCTCCAGGAGCTTTGTCCAGACCGGGCCGGCCGGGGCAGTCAGCTCAATGCCGAGCATCAGCCCCAGTCCGCGGACCTGGGCAATTTTATCGGGCAGGCGGTCCCGAATCTCCAGGAACCGGGCCTTGAAGCGCTCGCCCAGCTTGGCGCTGCGTTCCACCAGCCGTTCCTTTTCGAGGATTTCCAAAACCTTGAGCGCCACCACGCTCACCACCGGCCCACCGCCGAAGGTGGTGGCATGGCTGCCAGGGGCAAAGCCGGAAGCGGCCTCGTCCGTGGCCAGCAGCGCACCCATGGGCAAGCCGTTGGCCAGGCCCTTGGCCATGGTGACGAGATCCGGCTGCAGATCGTGATGCTGGAACCCGAAGAGCCGGCCCGTGCGGCCCAGGCCAGTCTGGATTTCGTCGATGAGGAACAGGATATCGTGCTTGCGGCACAGGGCCTGCACGCCGTGCAGGTATTCCCGGGTGGCCGGCCGCACGCCGCCTTCGCCCTGGACCACCTCCACCATGATGCCGGCCGTGCGCTCGGAGATGGCCGCCTCCATGGCGGTCAGATCCTCCCACGGCACGGTAACGAAGCCCTCGGGCAGGGGTTGGAAGTGTTCCTTCACCTTGCCCTGGCCCGTGGCGGCGATCATGCCCAGGGTCCGGCCATGGAAAGAGCCTTCCAGGGTGATGATTTCGTAGGCATCCCGCGATTTCACGGTGCGCATGTAGCGCCGGGCCAGCTTCACCGCGGCTTCGTTGGCTTCTGCCCCGGAATTGCAGAAGAAGGCCTTGCCCAGGCCGGAAAGGCGGGTGAGCACCTCGGCCAGACGCACCTGCTCCTGAGTGTAGCAGAGGTTGGAGGTATGCACCAGGCGCAGCATCTGATCATAGGCGGCCTGGGCCAGGTCCTCGCGGGCATGCCCGCAGTTGACCACGGCCACGCCGGCCAGCAGATCCACATAGGCCTTGCCCTCGAAGTCGTACAGGCGGCAGTCTTTTGCGGAAGCGATTTCCAAAGGATACCGGCCGTATGTGCGGCAAACGGCCGCCTGCTCCCGGGCCTTCAGGGTGCTGAAGCGTGCATCCATGACAATATCTCCTTCGCGTAGCGCGTGTCTTACCGCGTGCCGGTGTGGCCGAAGCCACCGTCACCGCGGGACGTCTCATTCAATGCATCCACCACCGCAATCTCCGGCAGCCGGACCGGCATGACCACCAGTTGGGCAATGCGATCCCCGGGCGAAACAGTGCGCGGCTCCTGGGAGGTGTTGAGCAAAAACACCACAATCTCGCCGCGATAGTCCGGATCGATCACCCCCACGCCCTGGGCCACCACAAGACCGTCCTTGGCGCCCAGGCCGGAACGGGAGAAGACAAAGCCGGCCAGGCCGGACTCGGTCAGCTCCATGGCCATGCCGGCCGGCATGGCTCGTCGCTCTCCAGGCATGAGGGTGGCGGGGGCATCGATGCAGGCCCGCAAGTCCATGCCGGCACTGCCGGTCGTGGCCGGCCTGGGGCCGGCGGGACCGTACTGCAGCACGCCTTGGGGGGTGAGGGTCAGCCTGAGCTGGGGGACAGAAGCGGCCAAGGACATGTTGTTCTCCGAAACGTCATCATACCGCCATATGCGGCCGCGCTGACTTTGATAGTGAGGGAAGGCGTTGCCGTCGCGCCAAAATTCTGCCATGGAAGAGCAAAGCCTGCCATGGACGGCGGCAGACGTCGCGTTGTACGCCGGAATCTCGCCACCGGCAAGCACCCTCCAGCCTGTTATGAGGAAAGGACATGCAGCCACTGCGCGTTTTCAGCGTTGCCCCCAAGCTGCCTCGCCCCTTGGAGCCCTTGCGGGAGCTGGCTTACAACTTCTGGTTCTCCTGGAATCCGAGAATCGAGGAATTGTTTGCCCAGCTGGACCCCAGACTGTGGCGGGAAACTGCCAAGAATCCCGTACTGTTCCTGAACCGCGCCCCGCAAAGCCTGCTGCAATCTGTGGCGGCGGACGAAAACTACCTGGAACGGCTCAAGGAAGCCAGGGCCAGCCTTGAGCAATACACCACCCGCACCACCGGCGGCGTCCCCTTTCCCCCTGCAGAATCCGGACAGCCTGCAGTGGCCTACTTCAGCCTGGAATACGGGTTTTCCCTGTCCATGCCCATTTATTCCGGCGGCCTGGGCATTCTGGCCGGCGACCACCTCAAGTCAGCAAGCGACCTGAACACGCCGCTGGTTGGCATCGGGCTGTTTTATCTCAAAGGATATTTCCGCCAATACCTGACGCCGGACGCCTGGCAGCAGGAGCGGTATCCTGTTAATGATTTCGAACAAATGCCTGTTGTCCTCTTGAAGGACGCCGCCGGACAGCCCCTGCTGGTGGATGTGGATCTGGCTGGGCAGACGCTGTATGCGCAAATCTGGCGCGCCCAGGTGGGCCGCATTGCCTTGTATCTGATGGATACGAACATCCCGCAGAATCCCGAACACCTGCGGGCCGTCACCGCCAACCTGTACGGCGGCGGGCTGGAGATGCGGCTGTGGCAGGAAATCCTGCTGGGCATCGGCGGCATCAAGGCGTTGCGGGTGCTCGGGCTCACGCCCAAGGTGATCCACATGAACGAAGGTCACAGCGCCTTCGCCGGGTTGGAGCGCATTCGCCATTACATGAAGCGCGAAGGGCTTTCGCTGGAAGCCGCCCTGGAGCTTTCCGCCTCCACCTCCATCTTCACCACTCACACCCCTGTGCCAGCCGGCAACGACCGCTTCCCCTCGGACCTCATCCAGCGGTATTTTGAAGGCTATGCCCGGGACATGGGCGTGGCGTTCAAGGTGTTCATGGCCCTGGGCCGCGAAGACCCCCGCGACGACAGCGAACACCTGTGCATGACCGTGCTGGCCCTCAAGCTCTCCCGCTTCAACAACGGCGTCTCCCGCCTGCATGGCCGGGTGTCGCGCACCATGTGGCAGCGGGTCTGGCCCCAGTATCCCCTGGAAGACGTGCCCATTGGCGCCATCACCAACGGCGTGCACGCCCCCAGCTGGGTGGCGCCGGACATGGCCCTGCTCTATGATCGCTACCTGGGCGGCAACTGGCGCGAAGATCCGGACTGCACCCGTGCCTGGAGCCTGGCGGATACCATCTCCGACTCCGAACTCTGGCGCACCCACGAGCGCCTGCGCGCCCGGCTGGTGGACTTTGTCCGCTGGAAACTCAGAAAGCAGATGGAATCCAAGGGCGTGGGCCGGCGGCTGCTGGAACTGGCCAGCGAGGTGCTGGATCCGGACGCCCTGACCATCGGTTTTGCCCGCCGCTTCGCCACGTACAAGCGCGCCGGCCTGCTGCTGCGGGACAAGCAACGGCTGTTCTCCCTGGTTTCCAACAAGGCCCGGCCCGTGCAGTTCGTCTTTGCCGGCAAGGCCCACCCGGCAGACCAGGGCGGCAAGAAGCTCATCCAGGAGCTGGTGCAGTTCTGCCAGCAGGAAGACTGCCGCATGCGCATGGTCTTCCTGGAAGATTACGACATGGACACCGCCGCCCACATGGTCCAGGGCGTGGACGTGTGGCTGAACACCCCCCGCCGGCCCCTGGAAGCCTGCGGCACCAGCGGCATGAAAGCCCTGGTGAACGGCGTGCTCAACCTCTCCACCCTGGATGGCTGGTGGGACGAAGCCTACAAGCCCGACAACTCCGTGGGCTGGGCCATCGGCCAGGGCGAGGAATATGAGGACGACGAGTATCAGGACTTCGTGGAGAGCCAGACCCTCTACAACATCCTGGAAAACGACGTCATCCCCCTGTTCTACGACCGCGACCACTCCCGCCTGCCCAAGCACTGGGTGCGCCGCATGAAGGCATCGCTCAAGGAGCTGGTGCCCCTGTACAGCGCCCACCGCATGGTGGAAGACTACACCCGGCAGGCCTACATCCCGGCCTGCGAGAACTTCGACAAGCTGCGCCAGAACAACTACAAGGCTGCCGCCGAACTGGCCACCTGGCGCATGGACATCATGACCCGCTGGAGCGGCCTGCAGATCCAGAACATCCAGACGGATGCTCCGGCCGCCCTTACCGTGAGCGAGACCGTCACCGTCACCTGCGAAGTGCTGCTCAACGACATCAAGGCCGATCATCTGTTGGTGGAGATCTACTCCGGCCCCCTGGATACGGACGGCCGCTTCACCTCCCGGCTCACCTTCCCCATGCAGCCCGCGGGGCAGCCGGTGAACGGCTGGCAGCGGTTCGAGGGGCAGGCCCAGCCTGAGGACGCCGGGCGCTTCGGCTTCACGGTGCGCATTCTGCCGCGCCACCCCCTGCTGCTGGATCCCCATGCCCTGGGGCTCATCAAATGGGGCGCGTAAGTCCGTTCATTGCACCATCAAGTCATAATCAGACGGCCCGCTGCGCGATGCGGCGGGCCGTCTCTTTTCCACCTTTGGAGGGCAGACAGTCATCATGATGAGTATCAACGATTTTTTGGACAATGAGATCCCGGATCTGCATCTGGAAGAGATGCTCATGGTCCTGAACACCATCACCATCAACAAGGATCTGCCCGAGGCCGACCGTGTGCTGGAGCTGGGCTGCTGGTTTTCGCCAGACGGGCTCTCGTTTTCCCGCATTCTGGACAACCCGGCCGACGCCGCGAGCAAGCTGGTCATTTCCCTGGATGCGTTCGGGAAGCTGACGCTGGAAGTGGATGCGCTGTAGCCGGCGCGGCGGCTCAGAACTTGAACAGATTCAGGTTGCCGCCACCCTGCTTTTCCACGTTGGAAAAATAGTCGCCGGCGTTGGAGCCGCCTTTCTTGGCCGGGTTCTTATCCCGGGTGAAGAACCCGTCGTCCCGGGTGCCTTCAGCCGCCTGGGCCGTGGCCTGCTTGCTGGCCGGATCGATATACCAGTACCAGGTGGCAGCCCCGCCCAGAAAGACCACCATCAGCCGCTGCGCCTCGTTGGAATACACCTTGCGCTGGCATTGGGCGATGGACATGTCCTGCATGCAGGCCATGTCCTTTTCCTCCACCAGGGCAAAGCCGCGCAAGTCCGGCATGGGGCGCATGGTGTCTATGCGCACCGCTTCCTTGGGAATTTCCAGCGCATCGAACGCGCCGGCCGGCGCGGCCCAGACCATGGCCACAACAAGAGCGAGAATAAGGCGCATGTGGAATCCTTCTGAAAGAATGTTTGCGCTGCCTTGTATTCTAGTGCGCCGGCCGGCAATTGGCAAGGCAGGATCAGAACAGTCAAGGTGCCCAAAGCGCATGGACATTTTTCCGCAAAGTCGCTATCGTCCTCCCATGAAAAAATTGTTGCTGCCACTTCTTCTGTTGCTGGTGTTGCCAGGAACGGCGCAGGCGCAGTTGCCTTCGGAACTGTTCGGCATTGTGCTGGGGGAACCGGTGGAGAAATACCGATCCCTCCTGAACATGGAAACCGATGCGCGCGACCGGGACGCCCTGTACGTTAACGAAGTGGATCTCAAAAGCGACCTGCTCCCCGGGATTCGCGGCGGCAGTATTTCATACGGCAACTGCGCCAATCCTGGCGTGGTGGTGGGCGTGAAGCTCAAACTGGACGATCCGGCCCAGAGCACCTTCAATGCCCTGTACACCCGCTACGAAAAAGCCTTCGGCAAGCCCGACGAGTACCAGGGCGACGCCTTCAGGACCGTCATCGCCTGGAAATGGCGGTTCCGTAAGGACAACATGGAGGTGCAGGTGGTGCTCACCTGGTCCAAGGATCCAGAAATGCGCCCCGGCACATCCATCAAATTGCGCCAGCGCACCCTGTGGGAGGCGGAATACTTCTGCCAGCAACAGCAGCGCGGCAAGAGCGGGAGCACAGATGCCGGCACCCCCCTCGCCCCCCAGGATCTGGACCGGTTCCTGCCGAAGACTCCGTAACCCGTACCCTCGCGCATCTCTGGCCGCGCCCCGCTGATCCCCCCATGATCGCGCCCGGGCAGAGGTGGTGCGCCTGGACGATGTGCCTATGGTCGCAGCACCCTCCGTGCATTGGGCCTGGCAAGGGCTCTGCTTTGCCTTGCCGGCCGACTGGGACGTCACCGTGCTGGAGAAGGCCTATCTCCGGGCCGACGACGCTGCCGGACCGCGGCTGGAAATCGTCTGGCGGCAGAACACGCCCATGGCCGAGGCGGCCCTGCGCTCCCGCCTGCAACGGCTGCTGCCTGATGCAACCTTCGATTTTTCCTCCGGCCCGACCCTGCACGCGCTCCCAGGCGTGCTGGCCTTTCGCTTTGCGCGGCCGCCCGAATCCCGCAGCCCTGCCGGCGTGGGTCTGGTGCTGGATCTGCCTAACCAACGCTCGGCCATGCTGCTGGTGCATCAGCCCCATCCCGACGGCGAAACGCTTCGGGCCGACTGCACCGCCACCGCCGCGCTGCTGGGCAGCCTGACCGTGGCGCCCGCCGGCGCACTGCAGCCATGGCAGGCCTTCGGCCTGCGGCTGGCCGTGCCGGCGACGTATGCGCTGCAACGCTTTCATTTTCAGCCGGGGCATTTTCATCTGCAGTTCAACGGCCCGGCCCGGGGGCTGTTGCGACGGCCCGAAGGCATCGTCACCTTTGATCGATTGGGGCCGGCCAGCATGCTCTTGCGCGGTCGATCTCTCCAGGAATGGGCCGCCACCTTTCATCCCGGCCTGCCCCTGGACGAGCGCACCCGGGTTGCCCACCCCGGGCCATGCAGCGCCCGCTGGCGCGCCTGTTCGCGCTGGTCCGAAACACAAACCGGGAACTGGTGGCGGACCATCTGGGGAGACCCCGGAGACGACATGGTCCTTTCGTTATGGCTTGATGACGAGGACACCAAGATCATGGCCCTGCTTGCCCGCGGCGCACCTGCCCGGGAGGAACCCCTGCTCCGGGAGCTGTGCGCCCACTATGCCATCGTCCCTGCATGATCCCAGCGCCCCCCCCACCCGGGAGCAGGCCATGGCTGCCGTGCCTGTACCGCATGAACAGGTGGAGACGGTGGTGACCGAAGCCGGCGCCACCCGGCTGGTGTTTCCCCTGGCGCATCGGCCGTGGGTCAAGCGCTTGGCTGCGTTCACCCGCACTGCCTTACCCTCGGCCGGCACCAAGGCCCTGGAACTGGACGAACTCGGCGCCTGGACCTGGCGGCTCATCGACGGGCAGCGCACCGTGGCCGACATCTGCGCCGAATTCGCCGCATCCTGGCGACTGCACCCGCGGGAAGCCGAACTGGCCGTCACGGCCTTCCTCCGCGAGCTGGGCAAGCGCGGTCTGGTGCTGCTGCGAATGCAGAAAGTGGATGGCCCGCGCACCCGGGAGAAGTGATTTTGCCCCTCAGCTCTCGATGCGGTCCAGGCGATCTTCCGCCCCGATGATGAGCAGCATATCCCCGACATTGAGCACCTGATCCGCCTTGGGAATGTAGGAATAGTCCTTTTCATCCGGACGTTTGATGCCCACCACCTGAAGGTGGAAGCGGTTGGTGAGGTTCAGATCGCGCAGGGTGCTGCCGGCCCACTTTTCCACGATCACTTCCTGCAGGGCCACCCCGCTGCCCAGGGGAAAATAGTGCACCAGACCCGGCACGGCCAGGTGGTGGGCAATCTGTTTGGCGACGTACTGTTCCGGAAACACGACAAAATCCGCGCCCAGCTTGCGCAGGATCTTCTCGTGCTCCTCGCTGATGGCCTTGCACCAGACCTGCGGCACGCCCAGTTCCTTGAGATTCAGGGTGGCCAGCACGCTGGCTTCCAGGGAATGCCCGCTGGAAACAACCGCGTGGGTCAGATCGCCAAATCCCAATTGGCGCAGGGCGGCCTTGTCCGTGGCATCCGCATGGTACACATGCTCCAGGATGTCGCGCATGGCGCCCACCCTGCTTTCGGAACGGTCCAGCCCAATCACCGTCACCTTCATCTCCACCAGCCGCTCGGCCAGGGCAGACCCGAACTTGCCCAGGCCCACAATGCCCACTTCCAGCCCTTTTTTTGCTGCCATCGCAAACGCTTCCTGTCGCAAGTGCCTGAATCAGCCGATCATGCAGCGCTCATCGGCCCAGCGGTACCGCGGCGACCGTTGCCAGCTCTGCATGACGGAAAGGAACACGATGGGCCCCAGCCGGCCCGTGAACATCAACAGCATGATCACCACCTTGCCCGGTGCGCTCAGGGTGGGCGTGACACCCGTGGAGAGCCCTACGGTGCCGAAGGCCGACACCGCCTCGAAGGCCAGATCCAAAAACCGTTCCCGCACCATCCTGTCCGTCCCGCCTGCCTCGGTGATACATAACGCCATGATGGCCGCCAGCACGGCGAGCACGGAAAAGATGGTCAGAATGATGGCTCTGTTCAGGGTATCGGCATCCACGGCCCTGTTTCCCACCACGGTTTGTTCGCGCCGCCGCAGTTGGGAACCGATGAACCCCAGAATCACACGAAACGTGGTGGTCTTGATGCCACCGGCCGTGGACCCCGGCGAACCGCCCACGAACATCAGAAACATCATGAACAACAAGGTGATGCTCGAAAGGCTGGCGATGTCCACGGTATTGAATCCGGCGGTGCGGCAGGTGACGGACTGGAACAACGCCGCCAGCAGAAAATCATCCGTTTCCAGATGGCCGATGCGGATGTCCGTCATCACTTCCATAAACAGAATGGCCACCCACCCGCCCACGATGAGCCAGGCCGAGGCGCGCAGCACCAGCCGCGTGTGGAAACTCAACCGCGGCTGCAAGGTCATGTGCCGGTGCCGCAATCGACGGGGCAGCACCATGGCCAGTTCCGTGAGGGTGGAAAACCCCAGCCCGCCGAGGATAATAAGGAGCATGACGATGCCATTCACCGCCCAATCGCCCCGCCACTGCATCAGGCTGTCCGAATACAGCCCGAATCCGGCGTTGCAAAAGGCGGAAATGCTGTGGAACACGGCGCCGAAGACGGGAAATCCCTGGGGATCCGCCAGGTGCAAGGCCAGGGCCCCCAGGGCCTCGATGCCAAACACGCCGGCAAACAGCGCCACCAGGAACCGGCCCAGGTGGAAGCCCTGGTCGTGCAGCAGGGTCTGTCCCACGGCAATGCGATCCGTCAGGGACACCCTGTGTCGCCACAGATAGAATGCCAGACTGGCGAAGGTCATGATGCCCAGCCCGCCGGCCTGGATGAGGGACAGCAGTACCCCATGCCCAACAGGACTGAAGGCTGTGCCCGTATCTACCACAGCCAGGCCGGTGACGCACACGGCAGAAGTGGCGGTGAACAGCCCGTCCAGCAGGGAAACCTCCGTGCTGCCTTCACTCACCGGATGCGCGAGCAGAATGCCGCCCAGAAGAATGGCGGCGGCAAAGCTCACGATGGGGAGCATCAACGGAGAAGCAAGGGATACCCGCATGCATGCCCGGACCTGTTCGCTCGTTGCCTCGGCTCAAACAAGCGGAAGCGCCAGCCATATGCCACTGAATCCCAATACTGTCCAGCCGCCCGGCAATCAAGCAATGGAGCGGCTGGGCAGATGGGTGCGGAATGGCCCGGCAGGGGCATGCGCGGTGCTACTTGGCGATCATGGCGCGCAACAAATCGGCACAGCCCTCGGTATTGTGGCTGACGGAGTACATTTCTTCCACAAATTCAAGGAGCTGGTGGAAATCCTTGAATCCTACCTCGGCATTGTAAATGTGTGAGGTGATGCTGTGATACCGCTTGAAGACCACTTTGTGGCTGGTCCTGACAGTGCGGATCAGGTTCTTGGTGACGGCCCTGTCGTAGTGCTTGCCGTGGAGCAATTCCACAGTGGACTCCAGGGCAGGCCGCAGCAGCTTGACGGTCTCCGTCACCTCCCCCACAAACTCCAGCATTTCCTTGTGAAATTCCAGCGGGATGGCCAGTGGACGCACAAAGAGCACGTTGAGGGCTTTTTGCCCTTCATCAAGAATGTTGTCCTGCCGTCTGGTGTAGTCGAAAAACACCGTCCGATCCACGGGCAGAAACAGCCCCCTGGGTAAGTGATTGCGGATGGAGCGTTTGATCTTATCCGCCTGATCTTCCAGCACATCCACTTCACGGGTCAGGTCCTCAAATGCCTTGCAGTGCCCTTCGCCGCCAATGTAGCATTCAAGTGACTCTTCCATGAGCTTCACGCCATCGGAGATCTTGTCGTAATGATCAAGCAACTGCCGCAATGGAGAATGGCTCGAAAGCAGCCCAAAAAACGGAACACGCAGAAACATGATGGGTCTCCTTGAGAGTCAGGCAGAATGCACTACAATATCATCCAGCGCAGCAGCTGGAAAATAACAATACAGGTAAACGCCGCCACCGGCACCGTGAGCACCCAATACAGCACAATCTTGAACAGGATGCGGAAATCCACCGCTCCAAACCCGCGGGCAAGCCCCACGCCCACCACAGAACCCACCGCCGCATGCGTGGTGGAGACGGGCAACCCCAGCACCGACGCGCCAAGCACGGTGGTGGCGGCGCCGAACTCCACGGAAAAGCCCCGGCTGTTGTTGAGTTCTGTTATTTTTTCGCCCATGGTCACCATCACCCGTCGGCCAAGCAAGGCAATGCCCAAGGCAATGCCGCCGCCACCGATCATCAGCAGCCAGATGGGCACTTCCACCTGCGAGGCCAGGGAATGATCTCGCGCCACCATATACACCGCCGCCACGGGCCCAATGGCGTTGGCCACGTCGTTTGCCCCTTGCGTCAAGGCCACAAAACAGGCCGTTCCCACCTGCATGCGGCTGAAAATCGTCTCCACGCCAGCATAGCACGCCGATAGGTTCCTGCACCAGATGATGACGAAATACCGGCCCACATACCAGGCCAGGGCAGAAATCCCCAGGGCAACCAGCAACTTGATTTCCGCAGCCCAGGTCAGGGCCTTCCCGGCCGGCGTCTTGTACATCAGCGAGAACACCACCAGGGACGCGGTGATGGCAATCCAGATGGGCGCCCAGCGCCGCGCCTGAGGAATGATCTGCGGATGGTGAAAAATCTTCTTACGGATGAGACTGAAAACAACAAACCCCAGCAGCCCACCAAAAAACGGCGAGATGATCCACGAAATCACAATGCCGACCATTTTCAGCCAGTTGACAATATCCGGTCCGCCTGCAACCAGGCCGAAGCCAAGAATGGACCCCACAATGGAATGCGTGGAGGAAACCGGCAACCCCGTCAACGTGGCTGCCAGCACCCAGAGGGCTGCGGAAAGCAGCGCCGCAAACATCCCAAGAACCAATATCTTGGGATCACTGATCATGTCGATATTGATGATGCCCTTGCTGATGGTAGCCGTCACGTGCGAGCCCAGCAACACCGCGCCGGCAAAGTTCAACACCCCGGCAATCAACAAAGCCTGCCGAACAGTGATGGCCTTGGCGCCCACGGAGGACGCCATGGCGTTGGCCACGTCGTTTGCGCCAAGGTTGAAGGCCATCAAAAAGCCTGCAAGCATGGCCAGCACAATGAAAATTTCGTAAAATGTCATGCATGGTTCCAGGCGGTGGGCTTGGCAGTGTTGGGGAGTCCGCTGGTTTCCTCGCCCCTGTGCATTCCGCGCTGCATTACCCTTGGCCGCTTTGTGTGTCAAAAGGTTTGTCACCGAATCGTAACAAGCCGGGCGTATCGCTTGTTTATGTTACAGTTTAGTGACATATTGCGCCACAAGCAACGAATAATCACGACAATACAATAAAATAAATGATGAATAATTTTTGTCACAATCACTCGCCACAGATGCAGGCCGGCACGCGCACCCTTTCCTTCCGCATGCGGATGTTCATTTCCTTTGGGTTGTTGGCCATTGTGTGCCTGGCCCCCATGCTGGTGTATTTCCATTCGTCCATGGGAGTCATCGCCATTCAGGATGCCGAAGACCGCGCCAGGCGGGACATGCGGCTCTTGCTGTGGCTGCTGCAGCAGCACGGTCCTTTTGGGGTGGAAGAGGACCTGGACGCATGGTGCAAGGCGGCAGGGGCGCAGCTCGGATTGCGCATCACCTACATGGAGCACGGCGTGGTCCTGACGGACTCGGAGATCGGCAGCGCCAGGCTGCCGTTTCTGGAGGATCACTCCTCGCGCCCCGAGGTGGAACAGGCACTGAAACATGGCGAAGGCCTGGCCATGCGCCAAAGTGCCACCCTGGGCAAAAGCCTGGTGTACGTGGCGCGTCTGGTGGAGCCCGGCCTGCAGGGCGAGCGAGGCGTGCTGCGTCTGGCCATCCCCTTGTCCCAGGTGCAGGCGCAGGAAGGCCGCCTGCTGCAGGCCATCAATTGGCTTGTTCCCCTGAGTCTGGGGGCCATGCTGCTGCTGGGCTTGTGGCTGTCGCGTTCCCTGGCGGCGTCCATCCTGAAGTTTTCATGCACCGCCCTGGCCATCGGCAACGGGGACTACTCCCGCAGACTGTACACCAGCCCGGGCCGCGAGTTTCTCCCGCTGCAACAGTCCGTCAACACCATGGCGGAGCAAATCCAGGCCACTATTCTGGGCCTTGCGGAACAAAAGGGGCAGCTGGAGGCGCTTTTCAACGGCCTGGCCGAGGGTGTACTGCTGCTGGACGCCTCCGGCACGGTGGAGTCCTGGAACAATGCCTTCCGCCAGGTTTTCAAGGACATGCCCCCAAAAGCAGGCCGGCACCTGCTGGAAATCACCATGGAGCCTGCCTTGCAGCACGCCGTGCACCGCATTGTCGCGGGTGAGATAGCCGCGGTCACCATGGCCTTGCCCCGGGGAGACAGGGAATACGAAGTGTCCATCACCCCCTTTCGGGATGCCCATGCCGTGCGCAAGCTGGTGCTGGTGTTTCGGGATGTGACCGAAGCGCACCGCCTGGAGCGGGTGCGGCGGGACTTCATCGCCAACGCCTCGCACGAAATGCGCACCCCCCTGACCACCATCGCCGGCTATGCCGAAACCATGCTCGAACAGGAACCCCTGGACCAGACCATGGCGCGAAAGTTTCTGGGAATCATCCACAAGGCAGCCTGGCGCATGGCCGGGTGCGTGGACGGCATGCTGGCCCTGTCCCGCATCGAGGCCGGCGCCTGGCATGCAGACATGGCCTCCCACTCCCTGGCGGCACTGCTGGAGGAAGGCGTGGAGGAAATCCGGCCCAATGCCGAGCGGCATGCCGTGCAGGTGACATGGCATCTGGAGGACGATCAGATGCTCGTGTATGCGGATGAGGAAGGCTTCAGGACCGTGCTCAAAAACCTGCTGGAAAACGCCGTGCGCTACAGCCCTGCCGGCGGAGTGGTGACTGTGAAGGCCAGCCGTGCCGAAGACCGCGTGCGCATTGCCGTGGCGGATCAAGGCCCCGGGGTACCTTCAGAAATCCGCGGCCGGGTTTTCGAGCGGTTCTTCCGCGCCGCAGACCAGCAAGGGCGACGCTCCGGCGGGGCGGGGCTGGGCTTGGCCATCTGCAAGCACATGGTCCAGAGCATGGGCGGGACTATTCGGGTGGAGGGATCAAGCCGGCCGGATGGGCAGGGGGCCACCTTTGTGCTGGAACTGCCCAGCCCCCAAAATGGATTCGAAATTTAACTATAACAAGCCATTAGAGCACGTTTTTTTGAAAAAGACCTTCGGGGGAAAACCTTTCTAAAGAAATGTTCTTCCCCCGAACCCAAAGACTTTTTATTATGATNTTTTTCAAAATTAAAATGCTCTAAACACTGCCATCCTGCGCAAGCGCCGGCAAGTCCACCTGCACCACGGTGTAGCGGCCTTCCTCGCTCGCCACGGTGAGCAGGCCGTCGTGCCGCGCGACGATGTTGGAGCTGATGGAGAGTCCCAGCCCGGTGCCCTCGTTGCGGGGCTTGGTGGTAAAGAATGGCTGGCAGACCTTGCCGAGGTGTGCCGCCGGGATACCCACGCCCGTATCGTGCACCTCCAGCCGTACATGGTCGGACTTTTCATCCGGCACATACACCCGCACCGTGCATGTCAGCCGAGTGGCATCGTCCTTGAGGCGTTTTTCCTTCAGGGCATGGAACGCGTTGGACAGCAGATTCAACAGCACCTGCTGCAATTCCCGGGCGCGGCACTGCACGTGGGGTAGTGTGTCAGGCAGTTCCACTTCCACGTGGAACCCTTCCTTTTCGAAGCGATAGCGGGAAAGGGACAGGCTGTCTGTCACCACCTCGCGCAGGTCTGCGGGCTTGGGTTTTTCGCGGTCGCTTCTGGAGTAGGACAGCAGCCCCCGGGCAATGGTGGCCACGCGATCCGCAAGCAGCAGGATCTTCTGCGTCATGTCGGGGATGTCACTGCCATAGCCGTCCTGAAGCAGTTGCGTGTAATTGATGATACCGGTGATGGGATTATTGATTTCATGGGCCACGCCCGCGGCCAGCTCGCCGATGCTGGCCAACTGCCCGGCGCGCAGGGCTTCGGCCTCCAGCTGTTTTTTCTCCGTCACATCCAGAGCAATGCCGCACAGGGCATAGGGTTCGCCATGGGCATCGCGAAAGGCCACCTGTTGCACCAGGAGCAGACGGTTGGCGTATGCCATTTCAAAGATGGCACTTTTGCCCAGGTCCCAGGCTTCCTGGTCGGCCGCGCTCAGCAGAGCGACAGTCTCCTTGTCGAATATCTCGGCATCCGTCCGCTCATGCACAATATCCTGACATGTCTGGAAAAAATTCTCGAATTGCGGATTAATGAGCGTGTAGCGCCGCAGGGCATCCTTGAGGGCAATGGCGCATGGCGCGTGCTGCATGATGCCCTGCAGTTGCGCATGGGTGATGGCCAGGCTCTTGGTGCGTTCGGCCACCAAATCCTCCAGCCGCCTGTTGTGCTGCTTGATGAGCCGCACGCGCAACGAATAAAACAAATACAGCGCCGTCAGGGCTGCCACCCCCAGCAGCACGCGGAACCATGCCGTCTGCCAGAACGGCGGCAGAATGTGCACCACCAGTTGCAGTTCCTGAGGATTCCAGGCGCCGTCGCTGTTGGCTGCCCTGGCCCGGAAGCGGTATTGCCCCGGTTCGATGCTGGTGTAGCTGGCGCTCCAGCCTGGACGGGTGGTGATCCAGTCCTGGTCGAATCCCTCCAGCATGTAGGCCACGGTATTCTTGAAGGGGGCTGAGAAATCCAGGGCCGCGAAGGAAAAACGGAACAGGACATCCCGATGCGACAGCGTCACCTCGCGCAGCAGTGTGACGTTCTCCTTCGTCGCCATGGGCGCATTCATGATGGAAACGCCCGTCAGCACCACCGGCGGCAGGTGCGGGTTGGGAAGAATGCGGTCCGGATGAAACCAAGTGAGTCCTTTGAGACCGCCGAAAAACATTTCCCCCGTGGCGTTGCGGAAGGCACTGCGCTCCATGAACTCGTACCCCTGGAGGCCCTCCAGGGGGGTGTAGTTGCGTACCTCGCGGGTCATGGGGGTAAATCGGCTCAGGCCCTTGAAGGTGCTGACCCACAAATCGCCCACACCATCCTTGAGCATGGCGGCAATGAACAGATTGGGGAACTCGCAGCCTTGCGCCGGGGTGAAGGGAAAGAACTGTTCCGCGGCCAGATCGAACAGGCACAGCCCGCTGTTGGTGCCCACCCAGAGCGTGTCTGGCCCGGGCCCGGCCAGCAGGGCGGTGACTTTGTCATCCAGCAGGCTGTGAGGATTCTTGGGGTCGTGCTCCCAATGGCGGAAGCGGCCGGTTTCCCGATCCAGCAGATGCAGGCCGCCGCTGGTGCCGAGCCACAGACGGCCGCCGTGCTCCAGGATGACGCGCACCCGCTTGTGTTGCAAGGCATCCGGATTGCCGGGATCGGCATCGAAGCGTTCCACCAGTCCGGTGCGTTTGTCCAGGCGGTTGAGGCCTGCCTTGCTCAGGCCGATCCAGAGACTGTCCTGCCCGTCGTCATATATGCAGTAGACATTGTTGTGGCCGAGGGACTGCGGATTTTTCTTGTTGTGCGCATGCTGGATGAACTCGCCGGTGGTTCTGTCCAGTTGCAGCACGCCGGCGTCGGAAGTGCCCAGCCACAGACGGCCCTCCTTGTCCAGGGCCAGGGAGCGCACCTCCTGCGCAGGGAAGGAGCCCATACCGGCGCGGTAGACTTGCACCTGGCGGGTGGCGAGGTCCACCCGGTTCAGACCGCCATAGGTGGTGCCCAGCCACAGGATGCCGTGTTCGTCCTGCAGCACGGCATTTACGTTGCTGTCTGAAATCCAGTCTTCGTGCCAGGGCTCGCTCCGGATGAGATGAAACTCCTGGGTGCGCGGATTCATCTTGCACAGGCCTTCGGTGTACGTGCCCAGCCAGAGGATGCCGGAATCGTCTTCCAGCATGCTGTACACATCGTCGCTGCTCAGGCTGTGCGGATCAAAGGGATTGCGCCTGTATCGCAAAAAGCTGTCGGTTTCGCCGGCAGTTGCCGCAGGCAGGCGGCGTGCCAGGCCGGCATCCGTGCCCACCCACAGAATGCCCCGGCTGTCCCGGAACAGAAACTTCACCGAATCGCCCGCCAGATACGACGCCCCCTCCCCTGCTGCAGGGTCCAGGTGGTACAGTCCATCGCTGCCGCCGATCCAGACGCCATCGCGCGATTCGGTCAGCAGGCATTGGATGGTCCCCACAGCCAATGGCTTTCCCGACGCACCAGGAGCCTGCCCGTACTCGGCCAAAACCTCCCCTTGGGGGGTCAGGCACAGCAGCGATTCTTCGCTCCCGGCCCAGATGCGGCCGTGCTCGTCCTGGGCCAGGGCCTTGACGGCCCGCAGGTGCACCGGCGAACCATCGGCACGGCTCGGCTCCAGATGCACAAAGGAGCCATCCGGCTGCATCCGGTCGATGCCATTGGATGTTCCCACCCACAACACCCCCTGGGCATCCACCAGCAGGGCCTCTATTTCGTTGCTGGAGAGACTGCCGGGATTGTTCGGGTCGTGCATGAACGCGGTGAAGCTGTCGTCCTCACGATTATAGCGATTCACCCCTCCCGCGCTGGTGGCGGCCCACAGGACGCCTTGCGCATCGACCACGAGGGTGCGGATGCCGTCGTCCGACAGCCCTCGACCGGACTCGTCCCGGGACTGGTAAACATGAAAATTGAGGCCGTCGTACCGGTTCAGGCCATCGTAGGTGCCGAACCACAAAAACCCTTGCGAATCCTTGACGGATGAGAGCACCGAGGCCTGGGACAGCCCCTGCTCCAGGCCGATGCGCTCGAACCGGAGGTCCACCGGCAAGGTGGAGGCCGTGCCCGGACCGGCCAGTCCCGCGCCCATGACGACCAGCAGCACCATCAGGACAAGAACGCGTTTCGCGTGCCCGTGTTGGGCTGGGTGGCGCAGGCCGGGGGATGCAACACGAGGCGGGCGCATTGCGTTTTCAGCAGCAAAAGGTGCTGGCGAATCGTGGCGTATAAATCATCTGCACCACCAACCACATCTGCCCGCGCTTGTCCAGCACCCCGGATTCCGGCGGAGAATACCCATTTCTTTCGGGGGGGTGATCAGACATCCTGGCATTCTTCATCATCAAAGCTGATGCAGTCCTGGGGGCAGAAGCTGATGACTTCCTGGGCTTGATCCTGGGGCACGAGCTCCTTGAGCAGGCGGGGGCGCTCCGTGTTCTCGTCCCAGCCGAAGACGTCCGGGGCCAGGCTGGTGCAGGCTTCGCAGGCGGAGCAATCGCCGAGATCCATGGTGATGCGGCGCAGGCGGGGGGCGACGACAGTGGAAGGCTTTGGGGACATGGGGGGCGTGGGGGACATGGGGGGGCGCTCTCCTGTGGTTCATGTCTTGGTATTGCGGCGTTCTTTTGGTAGAATAGCCCATCCGCCGGGTTCCGCAAGGGCGGAAAGCCTGTTCCCTCATCCTTTCAGGAGATTTTCCGTGACCACCCCCCAAACGGATGCCGCCGAAGCCCCGTCGCCAGTTGAACTCCCCGCCCCGCCATGCGAGGTGCATGCCTCCCAGGGATGGATGCAACTGTTCTTTCATCGTGGCATCCGGCCCTTTCTGCTGCTGGTGCTCTGCTATGCCTTGTACATGGCGTACGGCGTGCTGGAGCCCTTCCTCACGCAGCTCATCCTGGCCACGGTGCTGGCGGGATTGTTCTCCCCGGTCCAGGAGCACCTGTCCACACGACTCAAGGGCCGGCGCAGCCTGGCATCCTTGTGCGTGGTGCTGCTCATCTGTCTGGTGATCATCCTGCCCCTGTACCTGGTAACGGCAGCCATGGTGCAGCAGGGGCTGGAGTCCAGCGCGAAGGTGAAGGAATGGGTGGACCAGGGCGGCCTGGACGCCTACACCACCAGCGACTGGAAATCCCAATGGCAAGAATGGGTGGCAGCGCACGTGCCCTATGTGAACGTCAAGGAGCTGGATTTGGAAGGCAATCTGCTGACCATCTTCCGCACCGCCTCGGAACGCTTTCTGGCCCAGGGGGCGAATCTGATCGGCAACGCCGCCGGCCTGCTCTCCAATTTCTTCATCACCATGTTCCTGGTGTTCTACCTCTCCCGCGACGGCGCCGCGCTGATCAAAAAAATCAAGGCCCTTTCACCGCTGCGCGAAGAGCAGGAAGACCGCATCATCGCCCGGGTCCGGGCTGTGGCGCGCTCCGTGCTGCTGGGCTCCCTGGCCACCGCGGTGCTGCAGGGCATTGCCGGGGCCATCGGCTTTGCCATTGTGGGCATCCCTGCGGCCTTCTGGGGCGTGATGCTGGGGTTTGCATCCTTCATTCCCGTGGTGGGCACGGCCCTCATCTGGATCCCCGCCGTGGCCTATCTGGCGTTGATGGGTTCCTGGACCATGGCCATCTTCCTGGCCATCTGGTGCGCCGTGGTGGTGGGATCCATCGACAACTTTGCCCGGCCCTATCTGATGCAGGGCGAGGCGGAGATGAGCCCGTTTTACATCTTCCTGGCCCTGCTGGGCGGCTTTCAGACGTATGGCATCCGCGGCCTGCTGTATGGCCCGCTGGTGCTGGGCTTCGCCATGGTGATGCTGACCATCTATGAAGAGGAATTCCGCGAACAACTGCCAGTGGATGCGCTGGAGCCGCCCGGGGAGTGACGCCGCAGACGGGCGGCGCAACAAGTTCACCTGGTCGTCACGGTATCTCCACATTCACCGTGCACAAGAGCGGTGTTTGAGCCTCTTCATAGAATTTTTTTTGCATTGGAGGAGAAATCCATGATCGCGCGCTTCCCGGGCATGACCCGCCTGGCCCGTGTCGTTTGCATGGCGGCTCTGGCCGCCTGCGTGGCCTTGCCTGCCGCTGCGGCCCCTGCTGCGCAGCAGGCCAAGTACATCTTTCTGTTCATTGGCGACGGCATGGGCATGCCCCAGCGCACTGCCGCCGAACAGTTCCAGGGCAAGCCCCTGGTCATGAACACCTTCCCGGTGCAGGGCATCGCCGCCACGGATGCCGTGGATCGCTTCATCACCGATTCCGGCGCCGCCGCCACCTCCATGGCTTCCGGCGTGAAGACCCTGGTGGAAAAGATCGGCGTGAACACCGCCCTCAAGCCCGTGAAGACCGTGGCGGAAATGGCCAAGGATCGCGGCATGAAGGTGGCCATCCTCTCCTCCGTGTCCATCGACCACGCCACCCCGGCCTGCTTCTACGCCCATGTGCCCAGCCGTGGCGGCTACCATGAAATCGACATCGCCCTGGCCAAGTCCGGCTTCGATTTCTTCGGCGGCGGCGACATGCGTGACCCCGACGGCGCCCGCGCCAAGAAGAAGGACGAATCCTACCAGCCCCTGGGCGACGCCGTGGCCATCGCCAAGGAAAACGGCTACAAAATCATCACCAGCAAGCAGGACTTCATGGCCCTGAAGCCCAGCGACGGCAAAGTCATCGCCTGGAATGACTGGCGCCAGGACGCCGGGGCCCTGCCCTACCAGATCGACACCCGCGCCGAAGATATCAACATCGCCGAATTCACCGAAAAAGCCATCGAAATGGTGGACAACCCCAAGGGCTTCTTCATGATGGTGGAAGGCGGCAAGATCGACTGGGCCTGCCACGCCAACGACGCCGCCGCGGCCATCCACGACACCCTGGTGTTCGATCAGGCCATCCAGAAGGCTGTGGACTTCGCCAAGAAGCACCCCAACGAGACCCTGATCCTCGTCGCCGGCGACCATGAATGCGGCGGCCTGACCCTGGGCTACGCCGGCACCAAGTACGACACCGACTTCGAAGTGCTGGGCTCCCAGAAAATCTCCTTCCAGAAATTCGACGCCGAAATCTTCAAGGACTTCCAGGGCGACTTCGACGCTGCCAAGGCCCTCATCACCGAACACTTCGGCCTGAAGTTTGAAGGCGACGCCAAGAAGGACGTGCTGGTCCTTTCCGAATACCAGATCAAGTTGCTGCAGGACGCCTTCGAAGCCACCAAGATGGGCAAGAAGGAACGCGACGCCAACGAAGAAACCTACGTCCTCTACGGCGGCTACAATCCTCTGGGCGTGGCCATCACCCACGTGCTGAACCAGAAGGCCGGCCTGTCCTGGACCTCCTTCTCCCACACCGGCGTGCCCATCTCCGTGTCCGCCATGGGCGCCGGCGCCGACAAGTTCACCGGCTCCTACCACCTGGCCGACATTGCCCTGCGGACCATGGAAGTGATGGGCGAGCCCGGCAAGCCCGTGATCATGGAATCCGCTGCTGCTGCCCCCGTGGCCGTGCCTGCCGCCGTGGCCGCCAAGTAGTACAGTAGTACCCATTCCTCTGTTGCACCCTCATGCCGGGCGGCGAGGCCACATGCCTTGCCGCCCGGCCTTGTCTTGCGGAGCCTCCCATCATGATTCCCTCTGCCCCCTGCAGCATTCGCCGCGATGCCCTGGTGGTCGCATTTTTTGTCCTTGTCTGCACCGCGTTGCTGTTCCTCCCCACCGGCTTCGAGGAACGCAGCCAGGGCGGGGATGCCGAGCGCATCCGTGGCCGCATCATCCACGTGGACGACACCCATGTGCAACGCTTCGGCATTCTGCGTCAGGGCGAGCAGCTCGTCATCGTGGAGGCCCTGGAGGGCCGCTTCAAGGGGCAGCAGTTCCGGGCCCAGAATATTTTGCAGGGCCGCATGGATCTGGACAAGCTCTACCAGCCCGGAGACACTGCCTTGCTGGTGCTGACCATCAATGGCGAGGGTGAAGTCATCTTCGTCAACCCGCAGGACCATTATCGCCTGGGGCTGGAATTCCTGCTCCTGGGGCTCTTTGCGGTGCTGCTGCTCGCCTATGGCCGCTGGACCGGCCTCAAGGCGCTGCTGTCCTTTGTGCTCACGGCCCTGATGCTCTGGAAGGTGCTGGTGCCCAGACTGCTGGCTGGCTGGGACCCGTTCTGGCTTTCCATCGCCGTGGTCACCTTCCTGACCATCTCCATCATCACGCTGGTGGCCGGCCTCACCCGCAAGGCGCTGGTGGCCCTGCTCGGTTCCCTGCTGGGCATCCTGTGCAGCGCGGCGCTGGCCTATTACTTCACGCTGCAGTTCCGGGTGCATGGGGCGGTGCTGCCGTTTGCGGAAACCATGTTGTACTCCGGCTTCGGGCATCTGGATCTGGTGAAGCTCTTTGTGGGATCGGTCTTCATCGCCGCCTCGGGCGCAGTGATGGATCTGTCCATGGACGTGGCTGCGGCCATGGATGAAGTGGTCTGCAGCAAGCCGGACATCACCCGGCGGGAGGCCCTGCGCTCGGGGCTCAATGTGGGCCGGGCCGTGGTGGGAACCATGACCACCACCCTGCTGCTGGCCTATTCCGGCGGCTACATCACCCTGCTCATGGCCTTCATGGCCCAGGGCGTGCCGCTGACCAACCAGTTCAACCTGCTCTACGTCTCCGCCGAGGTGCTCAAGACCCTGGTGGGCAGCTTCGGGCTGGTCACGGTGGCGCCCTTCACGGCCGCCATCGGCGCGCTGTTGTTCGTGCGGCATGCCCCTGCCTGTGCCACCCCTGAACGCTGAGTGCCGGCCACGTCCCTGCACCGCGCAGGAAGGCCGCGCAGATTGTCGTTGCTTTCTCGCGGGATTCAGCTAGGCTGAACGGCTTTGGATTGTCGCTCCCACTCGCGGGAGCACGGATGCTCCAGGTTGCCACATGTCCATCACCTTCCCAACGTCCGATCTGCGCCCTGCCCTGCCCTGGCTCACGGCCGTGGCCGGCATGTTTTTTTTGAACTTCGGCGCGCGCGTCATCTTCCCGCCCCTGTTTCCGGCCATTGAGGCGGACATGGGCTTCAGCCATGCGGAAGCCGCACGCATGCTGCTGATTTTTTCCGTGGGCTACAGTGTCTCGCTGTTCTTTTCCGGCGCCGTGGCCTGTCACATGCGACACCGGACCATGGTCTGCGTCTCCACCTTTTGCATGGGTCTGGTGATGCTCCTCACGGGCCTGTGCCATGACGAGTGGCTGCTCTTCGCCGGGCTGCTGCTCTTCGGCGTGTTCGGGGGCTGGTACTTGCCGTCCGGGCTGGCCACGCTCACCTCCCTGATTGATCCGCAGCATTACGGCCGGGCCATGGCCATCCACGAGGTGGCGCCCAACCTGAGCTTCATCCTCACCCCGCTGCTGGCCGAGACCGTGCTGCGTGTGGCGGACTGGCGGGCCGTGCTCATGCTTTTCGGGACCCTGATGATGGTCGCCGCCCTGGTCTTCTTCAAATGGGGACGCGGCGGGGAGATGCGCGGCGCGCCGTTGCGCGTGGCCAACGCTCGCCGGCTCGTCGTGCGGCCCACCTTCTGGGCGCTGCTGTGCCTGTTTGCCGTGGCCGTGGGCGCCAGCATGGGCCCCTACGCCATGCTGCCGCTCTTTCTGCACGAAATACACGACTACACGCGCAGTCAGGCCAACCAGTTGCTGGCGGTGTCCCGACTTTCCGGACCGGTGATGGTGCTGTTCGCCGGCGTGGCCACGGACAGGCTGGGCGCACGCCGCACCATTGCCGTGTATCTGATCTTTTCCGCCATCACCACCGCCGCGCTGGGATACGCCCAGGGCTGGTGGCTGGTGGCTGCGACGGTGCTGCAGCCGCTCAGTTCAGTGATCTTTTTTCCCGCAGGATTCGCATACATCTCCCGGCTGTTTGCGGAAGAGGACCGGGGCCTGGCCATCTCCCTCATCGTGCCGGCGGCCATTGTCATCGGCAACGGGTTGGTGCCCCTGGCCCTGGGGTGGATGGGCGACCGCCACTGGTTCCACCTGGGATTCTACTCCATCGGAGCCCTTGCCTGCTGTGGCCTGCTGCTGGTGCGACTGCTGGAGGAATCCCCCGCTGCCGGGTCACCAACGGCGTAACTTGGGAGTTTTCAGCAGGGCGCAGTTGTGTTGTAGTGCAGCCAGCCCGCAGGCCCAGGCCCGCCCTCCCCTTCGCGGGACTCCATGATGATTTAGCAAGGCAGGAGTATTGTGGAAATTCTTGCGAACCACCAGGCCTTCCAGTCGATCTTCGTCGCCCGGCAAGCCATCTATGACCGCAACGGCAAGGTGTACGCCTACAAACTGCTCTTTCGGGACAGCGCCGAGGCGCAGCAGGCCGTGTTTGATGATCCGGACAAGGCGACGGCCCAGATTATCGCAGACGGCTACGCCCTGGCCCGGCATGGCGTACGGCCCGAGCTACCCCTGCTGATCACCCTGCCGCCCAACCTGCTGCGCAAGGAAATTGCGATGGCGCTGCCCCCGGAGCAGACCATCATCCAGGTGATGGACGCCAAGACTCCGGACCGCACCACCCTGAATGCCTGTGCCCTGCTCAAGGAGGCCGGATTCACCATTGCCCTGTCCCTGCCGTCCTATGCCGCGCTCATCGAACTGGCGGACATCGTGTCCCTGGATCTGCGCGGGCGCGAAGACGGGGATGTTATCAAAATGGTGCAGCGTCTTTCCGGATTTTCCAACCTGCACATGATGGTGGAAAAGGTGGAAGACAAACGCACCTTCCAGATGGCCCGCAGCGCCGGGTTCCACTATTTCCAGGGATATTTCTTCGCCCGGCCGATGGTGGTGCCCGGCCGCAAGCTCCAGCCTGCCGCCGCGGCAAAAATACAACTCATCCAGGAAGTCTCCAAAGAAGACTTTGAGCTTACCGCCCTCTCGCGCATCATCGGCGCAGACCCGTCCCTGAGCCTGCGCTTGTTGCATTTCATCAATTCCGCCTCCATGGCCAGGACCAAAAAGGTCGAGTCCATTTCCCAGGCCGTCACCCTGCTGGGCCAGCGCCCCCTGCGGCAGTGGCTCATGGCGGTGCTCCTGGCAGACATGAACCAAACGGCCGAGACGGAAGAGCTGTACTACATGAGCGTGCAGCGCGCCCGGTTTCTGGAACTGCTGGCGGAATGCACCACCCGTCCGCCCCTCCCCAAGGACGCCCTGATGCTGGTGGGCCTGTTCTCCAAGCTGGATGCCCTGCTGCGCATTTCCATGGAAGAAATTCTTAATGGCGCACCCCTGGACGACGCCGTCCGCGCCACCCTGCTTGGCACGCACGCGGCATCCCAATGGCTCACCCTCAGCGAAGCCGTGGAAGACGGCCGCTGGGCAGACATGCAACAGACCCTGACGACGTTCGGCCTGTCCCCGGTCAAGGCTGCCGTGGCCTACAACAAGGCCTCGGTCTGGGCCTCGGAACTGCTGCAGGACACCCAACTGTCGTAAACTCACTGTAAAAACACACAACACAACGCCCCCGTACAGGGCTTGACCTGAGGCAACTTCCGCCTATCCTCTGCCCATGGCCAAATCTCCCCCCGACAATCCCTTTGCCAGCCTGGACCGCCGCCAGTTCCCCAAGCGCCGCGGACCGGAAAAGCCCGTGCATGAGCCGCGCATTGCCGCGGTTGTCCAGGACCACCCCGACGACGGCTCCCTGTTTGGCCACGCCATGCAGGACGTGGCCCCTCTGGGTGGCAAGGCCCGCAACGCGCCAAATCTGGCCGCCCCGGCCCCGCCGCCGCCCCCGCCAGACCCAGACGAGGAAGCCCGCCGCGCCCTCAAGGCCCTGGTGACTGGCGAGGCGGAATTCACCCTGGAACATCTGGATGAATACCTCCTGGGCTACATTGCCCAGCTGGATCGTCGCATCCTGCAGCGCCTGCGCAATGGCGAGTACAGCCCCGAAGCCCATCTGGATCTGCATGGCCTGAACACCCTGCAGTCTTTCGATTCCCTGGTGGCCTTCATCCGCCATCATTACATGCACAGCAAACGGTGCGTGCTGGTGGTCACCGGGCGAGGCAAAAACTCCCCCGACGGGCAAGGCATCATCAAGGATCGCGTCCAGGGCTGGCTCACCCGGGATCCCTTCAAGCGCGTGGTGCTGGCCTTCTGCACGGCCCTGCCCAAGCACGGCGGCGCCGGCGCCATCTATATCCTGCTCAGAAAATTCAACAAGACCAAGGGAAAAATCGCCTGGGAACGGACGATCTGGGACGAAGACGTGTAGGGCAAGTTATCTTTGAAAGGAACTCTCGGAGGACACCCTTTCTGGTCTTTCCAAGAAGGGGGCTTGGGGGAAAGGTTTCTGAAAATTATGGTGATTCAGGGAAACTATTTGGAGTTCGCCATGCTATCCATGTTTTCATCCCTGGCCCGGTATAATGGCTGGGCCAACGCCATCCTGTTTGAAGACGCCGCCAAGGCCGATCCGGCCTGCCTGATGGCGGCCCGGCCGGTGGACTTTGGATCCATGTTTGGCGTGCTCAACCATGTGCTGCTGGCGGACCGGCTCTGGCTGCACCGCCTCACGGGTGAGGGCGTGGCCCCGGCCGGCGTGGGCGGTCTCGTGGCGGATTCCCTGGAGGCCCTGCTTGCCCTGCGCCAGGCCGAGGATGCCCGGCTGCTGGCCTTTGCGGCCGGCCTGTCCGCCTCCCGACTTGAGGAAACGCTGCACTACCACACCATCAGCGGCCAGCCCATGGCCCTGCCTGTGACCGTGTGCGTGATGCAGCTCTTCAACCACCAAACCCACCATCGCGGCCAGGTGCATGGCCTCCTCGGCCTGTGCGGCGCGGCTGTCCGGGACATCGATTTCGTCTATTTCGCGCGGGATCATCAAGGCTGATTCCAATTCCGCCGCGAGAGATCCGTATTCTTGGAGCGGAACGGGTGGTCCTCCCCTATCAGCCATTGCGCACGTCGGCCGTTCCAGGTACACCCCTTGGGCATCTTTGTGCGTGGCCTCAACGGCTGTGCCGATGTGGCGAAATGGTCCTTCCCGGGCTTTTTCATCGCTGAAACTCCGGGCTCTCCCAAAAACATCCCGGTCGTGATTCAATTGCCACAGAACGCACGATACTGTCGCGTCGGCATGCCTGCGCGCCGTGTGGCGCAGGGGAAAGAATGCGCGAAACACGCGCCCTGGCTGCACCCTGGAACCGCCTTTGCTGTGTGGAGCAACACATGACGGACTCACTGCGTTTTTTCTTCGCCTGGGCGACGGACCCATTGCGGGTTGCGTCCGTCATCCCTTCCAGCCGCGCCCTGGCGCGGGCCATGACGGCTGAGATTCAGTGCGAGAGCGCCCCCGTCATTGAGCTTGGGCCGGGCACTGGCGTCTTCACGCGGGCGCTGCTGGCCAGAGGGGTGCCGCAGGAACATCTGATTCTGGTGGAGTACGGGCAGGAATTCGCCGATCTGCTGCGGAAGCGCTACCCTTGCGCAGACGTCATCTGCGCCGATGCTGCCCGGCTGTGCAAACTCAGCGGGATCGGCGCCACCAAGCCTGGGGCCGTGGTGAGCGGGCTGCCGCTGCTGGCCATGCCCAGGCGAAAGGTGTACGCCATCCTGCGCGGCGCGTTCCAGCAACTGCGCGAGGACGGCGCCTTCTATCAGTTCACGTACGGCTTCCGCTGTCCCATCCCCCGGGAAATCCGCACCCGGCTGGGACTGAAGGTGGAACGCATCGGCTGGGTACTGGAAAACTTCCCCCCGGCACAGGTGTACCGGGTGACGCGACGCACGCCCCCCGCTGGACAATGCCCCACGCCGACGCTGCTGCAGTAGATTCTCTTTGAGAAAACATTGCGAGAGGGGAAACCTTTTGCAAAAGGTTNGAAAGGTTCTTCCCCCGAGAGTTCTTTTCAAAAACAACGTGCTCTAATGCCGCTGCTGCGGATGATGCCCGTCATCCTTGAGCAGGGTGGAGGCGATGGGCGCGCAGTGCTCCAAGGTGGAGAAGATGGCGCGATCCGTGGGCGGGATGAGGGCGTGCTGGATGACCTCGTCCATGTGCTCCACCTGGATGATTTCCAGGGACTTGACGATTTCCTCGGGCACGTCTTTCAGGTCCTTGGCGTTGTCCTTGGGAATGAGCACCGTGGTGATGAGCCCGCGATGCGCCGCCAGGAGCTTTTCCCGCAGGCCGCCGATGGGCAGCACCCGGCCGCGCAGGGTGATTTCGCCAGTCATGGCCAGATCGTTGCGCACGGGGATGTTCAGCAGGGCCGAGATCATGGATGTGGCCAGGGTGATGCCTGCCGAGGGGCCGTCCTTGGGGATGGCGCCTTCGGGCACGTGAATGTGCAGGTCCGCCAGCTTGTAGAAGTCGGACTTCAGGCCGAAGAGATCCGACCGGGAGCGGATGTAAGACCGGGCCGCGCGGGCGGATTCGGTCATCACGTCCCCCAGCTTGCCGGTGATCTCCACCTTGCCGTCCCCGGGCATGAGGGCAGTTTCCACCACCAGCAGTTCGCCGCCCATCTCGGTGTAGGCCAGACCGGTGGAAACGCCCACCTGAGGCTGCTCTTCCTTTTCGCCATAGCGGAACTTGGGCACGCCCAGATAGGTACCCAGATTCTGCACGCTCACGCTCACGGTCTTGGCCAGCTCGTCCTTTTCCACCAGGTTGCGGGCCACCTTGCGGCAGATGGAGGCGATTTCCCGCTCCAGGTTGCGCACGCCGGCTTCGCGGGTGTAGCGACGGATGACTTCCAGCACCGCATTTTCCGAAAGCTGGACGTTCTCTTCCTTCAGGCCATGGTGCTCCAACTGCTTGGGCAGCAGGAAAGACTTGGCGATCTTCTTCTTCTCCACTTCCAGGTAGCCGGGCAGCTGGATGATTTCCATGCGGTCCTGCAGGGGCAGCGGGATGCTGTGCAGGGTATTGGCCGTGGTGATGAAGAAAATCTTGGAAAGATCGTAATCCAGATCCAGATAATGGTCGCTGAAGGCGTAGTTCTGTTCGGGATCCAGCACTTCCAGGAGGGCTGCCGAGGGATCGCCGCGGAAGTCCATGCTCATCTTGTCGATTTCATCCAGGCAGAACAACGGGTTATTGAAGTCCACCCGCTTGAGGGACTGGATGATCTTGCCGGGCAGTGCGCCCACGTAGGTCCGGCGATGCCCGCGGATTTCCGCTTCGTCCCGCACGCCGCCCAGGGAGAGGCGCACGAACTCGCGACCGGTGGCCCGGGCCACGGACTTGGCCAGGGAGGTTTTGCCCACGCCAGGAGGGCCCACCAGACAGAGGATGGGGCCTTTCATGGTCTGCACCAGCTTCTGCACGGCCAGGAACTCCAGGATGCGTTCCTTGGGCTTGTCCAGGCCGTAGTGGTCTTCGTCCAGGATCTTGCGGGCTTCTTCCAGATCGATGGAGGTTTCCTTCAGGGTGTTCCAGGGCAGATCCAGAATCCAGTCCACATAGTTGCGCACCACCGTGTACTCTGCGGAGGACGGCGGCATGGTGCGCAGTTTTTTGATTTCCTTGAGGGCCTTTTCCCGGGCCTCGTCAGACATGACCTTGGCCTTGAGCTTTTCTTCCAGCTCGGCGGTTTCGGCCACGGGATCGTCCTCGCGGCCCATCTCCTTGGAGATGGCCTTCATCTGCTCGTTCAGATAGTAGTCGCGCTGGTTGCGCTCCATCTGATTTTTGACGCGGTTTTTGATTTTCTTTTCCAGGGCCGTGATCTCGATTTCACCTTGCAGCAGGGCAAAGGCTTCCTCCAGACGGGACCTGGGATCGGTCTGCTCCAGGATCTCCTGCTTGCGCAGGTAGTCCACCTTCAGATGCGGCATGATGGCGTCGGCCATTTTGCCGGGGGTGGTCAGGGAGGAGACGGCCAGGATGGTTTCCGGGGCCAGCTTCTTGTTCACCTTGCCGAATTCTTCCAGGGCCTCCTGCGTGGCGCGGATGAGGGCCTTGGTTTCGGGGGTGTTGTAGTCTTCTTCCAGCATCTTGCGGGTGGCGATGACCGGGTAGAGCTGGTCGGCAGGGAAGGTCTCGCCGTCCGGGGTCCAGATGGCGCGGTACAGCCCCTCGAAGAGCACCTTGATGGTGCCGTCCGGCAGACGAAGCAGCTGGAGAATCTTGCTGACCGTGCCCACCTGGAAGAGATCCTGGGGCTCGGGTTTTTCAATTTCCGGCTCGCGCTGGGCCACCAGAAAAATCTTTTTGTCGTAATGGGCCAGGGCGTGCTCGATGGCCTTGATGGAGGCTTCCCGGCCCACAAAGAGGGGCACGATGGACCGCGGGAACATGACCACCTCACGCAGGGACATGAGGGGCAGGCGCAGGGCCTCGGTCTGGGAATCGCCGTCCAGCAGGTACGGTTTAGACATGGAACGCTCCTCTCGAATCGAAGGATGCGCCGCCAGGCCGGCCCGGACGCGAGGCCGCCGGGCGGGCGGGCGGCTGGAAATGTCAAAGTAACGCCCGAAGGCGAAATGTCAAACACCAGAATGTAAAAAAAAGTCCTGTAAAAAAAGCCCGGACGCGACCACGTCCGGGCAAGGGAACAACGACTGCGCCTGGTGCGAAGAAGCAGGCTCAGGAATTCGCAGAGCGCGCCTCCTGCTGGTAAATAAGCAGGGGCTCCATGCCTTTTTCCACCACGTTCTTGTTGACCACGCATTCCTTCACGCCCACCAGCGAAGGCAGAGCGTACATGATGTCCAGCATGATGTTTTCCATCACGTTGCGCAGGCCGCGGGCGCCGGTCTTGCGCTCAATGGCCTTCTGGGCAATGGAGCGCAGGGCATTGTTGGTGAAGCGCAGGCGGACCTTATCGAGCTCAAAGAGCTTGTGATACTGTCGGGTGAGCGCGTTTTTGGGCTCGGTGAGGATGCGCACCAGATCGTCTTCGCTCAGTTCTTCCACGAAAGTGAGCACCGGGATACGGCCCACAAACTCGGGGATGAGGCCGAATTTGATGAGGTCGATGGGGTGGACTTCCGAGTAGATGCTGGACAGATTGACCTTGGCGGGCGTCTCCACCGTGGCGCCGAAGCCGATGGACCGGCCGGCGCGGCGTTCCTGCACGATTTTTTCCAGCCCGATGAACGCCCCACCCATGATGAACAGGATGTTGGACGTGTTCAGGCGGATGAATTCCTGCTGCGGGTGCTTGCGGCCGCCCTTGGGAGGAATGTTTGCTTCCGTGCCTTCGATGATCTTCAGGAGGGCCTGCTGCACCCCTTCGCCGGAGACGTCGCGGGTGATGGAGGGAGAGTCCCCCTTGCGGGCGATCTTGTCGATCTCGTCAATGTAGATGATGCCGCGGGAGGCGGCTTCGATGTCGTAGTCCGCATTCTGCAGCAGCTGGACGAGGATGTTTTCCACGTCTTCGCCCACGTAGCCGGCTTCGGTCAGGGTGGTGGCGTCCGCAATGGCGAAGGGCACCTTGAGCACCCGGGCCAGGGTTTTGGCCAGCAGGGTCTTGCCGCAGCCGGTGGGGCCCATGAGCAGGATGTTGGACTTTTCCAGTTCCACGTCATCGCTGACCTGGCCGGAAAAGAACACGCGCTTGTAATGGTTGTGCACGGCCACTGCCAGGATTTTCTTGGCGTGCTGCTGGCCGATGACGTATTCATCAAGCTTTTTGTGAATTTCCTCGGGGGAGAGCAGCCGGCCGTCCTCCAGGTCTTCGTTGATGCTTTCCTGGGCAATGATCTCGTTGCACAGCGCCACGCACTCGTCGCAGATGTACACGTCGGGGCCGGCGATGAGGCGCTGGACCTCTTCCTGGCTTTTGGAACAGAACGAGCAATGCAGCTCCGGGGGGGTGCCGAGCTTCTTGGTGGCCATGGTCCCTCTCTTTTCCTACTTGGCGGCGCCGGCCTCGTCCTTGTCCAGGCGCGAGGTCAGGATGTGATCCACCACGCCGTACGCCTTGGCTTCTTCCGCGGTCATGAAGTTGTCGCGGTCCGTGTCCTTGGCGATCTGGTCCACATTCTTGCCGCAGTTTTCGGCCAGGATCGTGTTGAGCGAATCCTTGAGCCGCAGCACTTCGCGGGCGTGGATTTCGATATCCGTGGCCTGGCCCTGAAAACCGCCCGAGGGCTGGTGGAGCATGATGCGGCTGTGGGGCAAGGTGTAGCGCATGCCTTTGGCCCCTGCGGCGAGCAGGAATGCGCCCATGCTGGCTGCCTGGCCCAGGCACAGGGTGACCACCGGGGCAGAGATGTACTGCATGGTGTCGTAGATGGCCAGGCCAGCCGTCACCAGGCCGCCGGGGGAATTGATGTACAGATTGATTTCCTTTTCAGGATTTTCGGACTCCAGAAACAGCAACTGCGCGCAGACAAGGCTGGCGACATGGTCGTCAATGGCGCTGCTGAGCAGTATGATACGATCCTTGAGCAAACGCGAGTAGATGTCATACATCCGCTCGGTGCGGCCGGTCGTCTCAATGACAAAGGGCACTGCGCCCCAGGCCATGGCATTCTCCTTGTGGCTCCTGCCGGTCCGGGCATGGCGTGTTCCGGGAGGAACCCGCGCAAGGGGCCGGGCCGGGCGTGGATGTGGCGGCAGCGTGCGCGGACGCCCAGGGCGTCCGCGACACTCGCTCCCGTGGAATGCAAACCCTACACCAGCGGTGGGCGAGTCGTCCACTCCCACGCCGGTGTTTCGGTATAATTAAGCAAGCAGCGTGCCAGACTCGCATCAACTCAGGCAGTTTACGCCTGGGCTTCGGCCGCGCTGGCGGGCACTTCCACCACGTTCACCTTGGAGTACATCCGCTCCATGGCCTTGTCTGCCAGCAGTTTGTCGCGCACTTCAAAGATCAGGCCATGCTGGGAGTAGAACTGCTTGAGCTCGTGGAAATCCTGGCCCATGCGTGCAGCCAGCTGGCGCAGGTGGAAATCCACTTCCTGTTCGGTCACTTCCAGGCCTTCCTTGCGGGCCACGGCCAGCAGGAAGATTTCCGCCCGGGCAAGTTCTTCCGCCTGGGGCGTCACATGGGCGCGGTAGGCCTCGGGATCCATGCCGGTCACGGCTTCCAGGGTCTTGCCCTGGCGCTCGGCCCGATGCACGGCTTCGCCCACCTGGTTGTCCAGGTGGCGGCCCAGCAGGGAGGGCGGGATCTCGAAGCTCACCTGGGCCAGCAGGGCATCCAGGAACTTCTTCTGCGCGGTGGCGCGATGCAGCTGCCGGCGGCTTTCCATGTACGACTTGGTGATGGCCTCGCGCATCTTCTCCACGCTTTCAAATCCGCCGGCCTTCTTGGCCAGCTCGTCCGTCAGCGGCGGGAGCTTCTTTTCCTTCACCGTGTACAGGGTGAGGTCCATTTCCACGGTCTGGCCGGCGAGTTCCGTGTTCAGGAAGTCGTCGGGGAACGTCATGGGACCGACGGTGGACTGCCCGGGCTCCAAGGTTTTGACCATCTCCTCGAAGGGCTCCAGGGCATGGCCCTCGCCCAGGGAGAGCTCAAAGTTTTCTGCTTCCAGACCCGGGATGACGGCGCCGTCCTTGCGGGCCTTGAAGCTGACCACCACAATGTCGCCGTTCACGGGCTTGCGGGGCGTTTCCACAGGCACCACTTCCGCGGCATTGTTGCGGATGCGGTCCATCACAGCCTCGATTTCCGCCTCGTTCACCACGGGAGTTTCTTCTTCCACCGTGGTGCCCTCAAAGGCAGGCAGCTCGATCTCGGGCATGACTTCAAAGCGGATGGTGTAGTCGAAGGTCTGGCCTTTTTCCATCTCCCCGCCGTCGAAATCGATGCGAGACACCGGCGACACCTTGAGCTCGCCCAGGATCTCATTGATGTGCAGGTTCACCAGATCCGTGGTCGCTTCGGCCGCGATCTGCTTCTTGAACTTGCCTTCGATGATGCTCGTGGGGGCCTTGCCCTTGCGGAAGCCCTTGATGTCCACATCCTTGCGGTACATGGCCGTGGTGGCGGCCAGGGAGGCGTGCACCTCGTCTTCAGATACGTGAACCTTGATGCTGCGCATTACAGAGGTGACGGCTTCAACAGTGTATTCCATTCGAGAGATCTCCTTGCACTCGATTCATGACACGCATGGCGCCGGAAAGGCCGGCAGCCCCAGGCAGTGCGGGTGGTTCCTGGTGCGAGAGGGGAGACTCGAACTCCCACGCACAGAGGCGCCGGATCCTAAGTCCGGTGCGTCTACCAATTCCGCCACTCTCGCACGGTGGTTGCTGCGGCGGCATCGCCGCGGGAAGCGACGCCTGCCCCGCGCATGCCGCCCCCCCCCTGCCAGGGCCGTTGCAACGGCGTCTTCGGGTAAAGGTGAGTCACCTACCAGCAAGCGCCGCCAAAGGCAAGACACTGTGCTGGCGTTTCGGTTAGAGGCTGGTGCGCATGTATTCCCTGAATCTGCGGACCTGCTCCCGCGTCAACAAATCCAGCTCCAAGCGAGTCTTGGACATGTTCGGCTCGGTATCCTTCAGAAACAGCATGCGGTCCCAGGGATCCACAATGAGCCCCAGTGATTTGTTGTCCGGATACACCGTGGACGAAGCGCGGGACCACTGATCGCCAAAGCGTTGCAACGAAACCCACAAGCGATATCTGCCATTGCTCTTGTCGCGCAGGGAGACGATGCCCCAGGCAAAGTTGGCCTTGCCTGGCCCCAGGGTGCGGAAATCGCTTTCCAGGATGCCATCCAGGCTCATCCCCACCGAAACCGCATACAATGCCGACGCCTTGAGGATGACCTTCTCATAGTCCTCGGCCGTGAAGCCGTCGAGCCCATGCGTTGGATACACCACGGCATTGAACGCGCCCACCCCCACGCAGGCAAGCACCACCAGCAACACCGCGAGCCGGATTCCCCAGCGAATGTACGCCATGTTACAGGCCCTCCACGGGCTGAGGATCGCGGGCGGTGCCCATGGTCAGCGCGTATTGCCGCTGGAGGCGCTCGAACTTGAAGCGCAGCAGGTTCGCCTTTTCCACTGCGCGTTGCTTGCGGGCCACCATCTTGCGCATGGCTGTTTTCAGCGAGCCGTCATTGTGCAGCACCATTGGCTGTGGCTGATGCAGCATCTCTTCCAAAAATGCCTGGGAACTGCTGGTGTAGACGGTATCGCGCTCGGCGTACACCATTTGCCGGCCGGTCCAGAACAGCTGGTTGTCGAAATACATTTCCGGGATAAGGCGCTGGGCGATTTCCGGCGTTCCCAACGCACCAGCCACAACAATACCTGCCAGCAGCACGGTCACGGCCCAGTACTGCGCCGGCCTGGGGATGGCGAAGTTCCAGCTCATTGCCTGTCCCTCAAATCTTTGCGCCGGTACACCACCAGCGCTTGGTACGGTTCTTCCTGGGGCACAAACTGATGGTAGTACGGGTCCGCCCGGTTCCCGAACATGTCGTCCGCCGCATCAAGATCAATGCGGTCGTAGTCGCGCTCCAGATGCAAGACATTCAGGATGACGTCGTCAGACTGGACAAGAAAGCCGTCACGATCCGTCCGGGAGACGCTGCGCTTGACCAGCCACTCCGGATTGTTCACGGCGTCCGGATCGTCCGCACGCAGCCCGCCGAGGATTTTGAAATCCGTGTAGAACTGCAGGGGCAGGTCGCCATAGCTGATGAGAATCGTGTCATCCTTGCGCGCATGTTCCTTGAAAAAATCAATGAGCCGCGCATTCACGTCCGGATACCCATGCACCATTTCCGTCAGCAGCAGGCGAATGGGGATATTGGGATAGGCCAGCATCTGGGGATCGGTCTGCCAGGGGCGGTTCACAATACCCAGCACTTCCATGGGGATGATGTGCATCCAGTTGGTCAGCAACAGCAGGCCGGCCAGCAGCGCGCCGCAGGGCTTGTGATTGCGCCAGATCTTCAGGCACAGCCAAGCCAGCATCACCGCCAGCAACGGATACAGATGCACCAGATAGCGCAGGAAGCGCTGCGGAATAAGTGCCAGGATGAGCACGCTGCCCAGCATGGTCAGGGCCATGAGCAGCACCATGCGTTCCCCGCGGTCTTCCGGCGCATGCTTGAGCATGCAGGCCAGGAAAAACCTGCGCCAGCGCCATACCAGATACACCGCCACGGGCAGCGGCAGCATGAACTGCACAAAGTCCGCGAAGTAATTCCCTATATTTGCCGGAATCTTGGTGAAATCCAGCATGCCCCCCTGCTTGCCGATGCCGTACATCATGAAGCCCGGCACAATGATGACCATGGCGCACCCGCCCATGATCAGCAGATCTTTGAATCGGGGCAACTGGCGTTCCACCAGGCACTTGGCCACCACAATGGCCGGACCAAAGCTGAACAGCAGCAAATAGTTGGCGTGAAACATCAACCCCATGGAAACCCCGGCCAACACGTTGGCCGCCGAGGTGGCCCGTCTGGGGATGAACGCCTCCAGGCTCAGGATGGTCAGGATGGCGCCCAGGGTATAATAGCGGTTCTGCCGGCCGAACAATAAAAACGGCACGCACAGGGTCAGGAACAGGGCGGCCAGACGCGCCCATTGCACATCCCGGAAGTGCACCCGCACCAGCCGATACGTCAGCAGCACGCAGATCACCCCGGCCAGGGCAAAGGGAAACCGGCCGGCAAAGGTGTTCAGCCCGCCAATTTTCAGGCCCAGGGCCGAGACGTAAATCTGCATCCAGGGGGACCAGGCCCAGATGAGATCCGGCCCGTATTCCCGCCCCTGTTCCTGCGAGATGATGTTCACGCCGTCCGTGACGCGGGGCAGACCGTACTTGAGCACGTTCTTGGCCAGGCAGGCCGTTTCGGCCTCGTCCTGCCAGAAGGGCCGCTGCCCGAGCTGGTAGAACAGCAAAAAGGCGGACAAGGCGACAATGGCCCAGCACCAGGGGTCGGCAAACCATCGGGATGCCGAACCCTCAGCAGACGCGGATGCAGCATGGACAGACTGGCCGGCGGCGGGGTCGGCAGCGGAAACGGCGTGTTCGGGGGTCACTCGGGGCTCCGGAAAAAGTCAGCGGCATTTGCAGATCAGGCGACAACCGATGCAGCATTCGGCGCAGCATCGACGCAGGCACGGGCCAGGCATGGATCCGGTTATGGATCAGACGTTGGATCAGATGCCAAGCCCGCACGCCTGTACCACTTCCCGCCACGTTCGTCGAGTCCCGGCCTGACGCGCGAACGGCTACGGCAATGGCGGCAGAATCCGCAATTCCACCCGCCGGTTGCGCTGCCGGCCCTCGGCGGTCTCGTTGGAAGCCACCGGCATCTGGGCGCCGTAGCTGCGCACCTCCAGCCGCGCCGGGGCAATCTGGCAATGCTGTTCCAGCAGTTGACGCACCGCCTCGGCACGCATGAGGGCAAGCGCCTGTTCCTGCTGCATGTCTCCCAGCACGTCACAATGCCCGAGCACAATCACCCGCAATTCCGGCCGCTGGACCAGATAGGCGGCAATGCTTTCCAGCCGGCGCTGCATTTCCGGCGCAGGCACGGTTTCGCCCTGGCTGAATTCCACCACCGAGGCCTGCCCCTGCACCGCCACCAGCGAGGCGTGCCGATCGCGCCAGACGCCGGCCGGATCCCGGGCATGTTCCTCCAGGGCCTTGGCCTTGGCCAACACCGCCTCGGGCGACCAGCCGCGATGCAGCCGCACGCTCACCCGATGATTGAGTGCCCGGCCATGCAGGCTGGCGTGTTCGGCCAGGGGCACGGCATCCCCCAGCGCAGCCACAGCCAGCCGCTGCGGCGCAATGCCCCAGCGCTGCATCAAATACTCGCGCACGGCCTCGGCCCGCAGGCGGGACACGGCCAGATGGGACTGGCGGTCGCCCATGGCATCGCTGTGCCCCTCCAACATGGCCACCACATCCGTATCCGCTTGCATATGCCGCCCCAGGTCGTCCAACCGCAGGCGGGCAAGGGCGTCAAGGGTGACCGTACCGATGCCGAACAGCACGTTGTATGGCCGATTCAATGCCAGCCAGCCCCCATGCGCGGCATACAACCCCTGCACCGAGGCTTCCACCCGTTGATTGCGAGCCCGGCCGACCAAGGTATTGTTGGTCACCAGCGGGCGCGAGCTGCCGAACGCCCGCAGATGCAGACGGTGCGCCGCCACACCGTAGCGGTCCACCAACACGGCCTGCACCTGCTCTGCCCGCTGGCGCGAGCGCTGCAAATTGCGTTGCGAATCTCCCATATTGTCCGAATGGCCTTCCAGAACGACGTCCAACTGCGGGTTGTCCCGCAGCAGATCGGCCAGTTGCTGCAGCCGATCCTGCTGCGCGGGAGCAATCTCGCCAGCATCCATATCGAACATCACCTGGAAATGCAGGAAGCAGCGCAGGGGACACCCACGGGAGTCCACAGCCACGCCTGCCGGTGTGCCGAGGCAGTAGTCGATGGCATCGGCAATGCCGTCCTGGTCCTGATCTGTCTGCAGCTCCGCCGCCGCGGCCGCACAGCCCCCTCCGGGCTGCCCGAAGTCGGAATGGTCGAACTCGGCAGTTCCCTGTGCCGCATCATCAGTCAGAGAATGGGAAGACATGCTGCATGCACCGCCCCCCAACGATGACAACGCCAACAGCAGCAGCAACACATGACGCATACGTGCACCTCGGCTTCTCCAACGTCCTGGACACATTCAGCATGATTTTTTCTGCACCTTACGTGAAAATGAAATCCATGCAATGAGGATTTGAACGAAGATGTAGTGCTAGATATTATTAAGCATTTCTCTTATGCAGTGCCAGGACTGCGCCTCAAAGGTCAGCCCCAATCCAAGCCGCACGGAAATATGACCGGGGTCCAGGGGGGTGCACACTCCTGAACACTGCAGTGCCCCCCCTGCCCTTGCGCGTTTTCCTCGCATGCTGCATGATAAAGGCGTTTGCGACGACAACACCGATGGCACTGCCCACGAAAAAAATGACGGACCAGCCAACCATTTCAGGAGTTTCCATGCGTCCTCTCGCTGTGTGCATGCGCAGCCTGCTATTGCTGGCTATCGTCCTGTGCGGCATCTCGCTGCATGCTCCCCTCGCCTGTGCCCAGGAGGAGGGAACTCTCATGGTCAAGACGGACCCTGCAAACGCCAAGGTCCGCCTGCTGTATGTCAAACCGAAATTTGTCCAGGGCATCAAACTGGCGCCGGGCAACTACATGATTGATGTCCAGGCGGACGGCTACGAAACCACCTTCAAGGAATTTTCCATCGCGGCCGGCAAAACCACCGCCGTGGAGGTGGTGCTCAAGCCCTTGCCCGGAACCACGCCCGCGGCACAGACACCAGCAGAGACTGCCCCGAAACCGGCAGACGAGTCCCCCTCTCCGGCCTCCCCCGGCACCGCAGACCAGGAACCCCTGGGACAATTGTTCGTGGAGGTCGCCCCCGGGGATGCCACCATCCGCATCCTGAGCATCAAACCCAAATTCCAGCAAGGCATTGAACTCGCTCCCGGCACGTACCGCATCAATGTCACCAAGGCAGGGTATGTGTCCCAGGAATTGCCTGCCGAGATCAAGCCACGCGAAAAGACCACCATCAAGGTCCGCCTGGAAAAGGAAGCGGCCCCAAAGCAGGAACTGCCGCTGAACCGCAAGGGGTACGGCCGGCTGTATGTGGATGCCATACCGGACGATGCCGACATCCGCGTGCTGCGCATCAAGCCAGTGTTCGAACAAGGCATTGAACTCAAGGCGGACAAATACACCATCGATATCCAAAAGGATGGCTACGAAAAACAGGTGCTGCGCGTGGACATCAAGGACCGGGAGGCCACCCGCCTCAACGTCACCCTGGTGCCCCTCGCCACTGCAGATGCCCCTGCCCCCCCAGCCGAGACGCCTGCCCCGGCCAATGACAACAACGGGTCCACGCCTGTGGTCGTTCCGCCGGTCGAGGCCACCGTGGTCTCCACCACCAACCAGACTGGAGCCCGGGACGCCATGGCCCCCGGCCACGGCAAGCTGCTCCTGAACATGACGCCGCCAGAGGTGGAAGCCACCATCGCGGAACTGGAAGTCCGCTACCAGCACGGCATGGCGCTTCCCGTGGGCAATTATACCATCCACTTCCTCAAGGAAGGCTATGCCGACCATTCCGTTCGGGCGAGCATCCAGGACGGACAAGCGCTGACGCTGGACGTCACCCTCAAGCCGGAAACAGCCCCCGCAGCCTCGTCCTTTTCCCGAATCAAGGAAGTTGACGCACCGGACCTCAAAGGCAACATCGGCAAGCTGTTCCTGGAGACTTCGCCCCCGGACGCCGCCATCATGGTGCTCAACATCAAGCCCAAGTTTGAGCAGGGCATTGAATTGAAGTCCGGCAGCTATCGCCTGGACATCCGTCACGACGGCTACGAGCCCATGCGCGTGGTGGTGGTCATTGCCCCCCGCAAGGCCGTGACGTACCGGGTGGTGCTGCAGCCGGCCGCAGAGCAACCCGCCCCAATCCCGCAAAAGGGAGAACCCGCGGCGCCCTCCCCGGTGTCCACCCAGCAGGCGGAACAAGCCAAAGCGCGACTGCAGGAAGGCCGCACCCTGCTGGAGGACGGCAACGCCCAGGGGGCGCTGGAAGCGCTCAGCGCCGCCGTCACGTTGGATCCGTCCCTGGTCGATGCGGTTATTCTGCGCGCGGCCGTGCACACCCGGCTTGAGCAGTTTGATCAGGCGCTGGAAGACTACAACCGGGCCATCAAACTCGCCGGCAAGACACCGCATGCCTTCCTTGAACGCGCCAAACTCAATGAAACGCTGCAGCGTCCCGACGCAGCCTGCTATGACTACTGGATGGCCTGCTCCCTGGATGCGTGCGACGGCATCCGCGATGCGCAAAAGCGAGGGCTGTGCCAGTAGTTGGCCGAGTCTCCTTGCCTGCTTCCCGTCATCACCAACCCTGTCGGTCTCCGGCAGGGTTTTTTCATTTCACAAAAAATGCTGCCGGCAAGGAGCGTTCTCCTCGCCGGCAGCACAGAGATGCAACACCGCCTGACTACTCGACTACCCCATTGCGGGGCCAGGCCTATTTCGTGGCCGAGGCCGTCAGCGCCATGGCTTCCACCTGCGGCAGCCGGCGCGCGCCGTAATAGTGCCTGTTGTAGTAGTTATCGCCAAACACGCGATCAATGGTCACGCCTTTCTGAATGGAAGCGTGCACCATCTGGTCGTTGCCGATGTAAATGCCCACATGGGTCACCACGGCGCGGCGGGAAATTTTGAAGAAGAGCAGATCGCCGGGGCGCAGGTCGCCCTTGGCCACAGGCTTGCCCAGGGGAAGCTGATTGTAGCTGCCGCGGGGCAGCTTGATGCCAAATTGCTTGTACACGTATGCGGTGAAGCCGGAGCAATCGAACCCGCCGGGGCCGGTGCCGCCATACTTGTACCGGGTGCCAAAATGCGGCGTGGAGAGGGCCATGATTTTGGGAAGAAATTCCTTGGGGAGCGGCGGGCAGACGCCATCCACTTTCTGTGCCCCGTCAGGTCCCAGGGGGGGGCAGGCCTTGCCCGAAGCGCCAAGCGAAAGGTCGCTTGAAGACTGCATCATGGAGCAGCCGGAAAGCAGCGTGGCGAGAAGAAGAGAAGCAAGTATGGCGAATTGGCGGCAGCGTCGTGGGAGGAACAGGCTTTTTCGGCGCATGTCGTCTCTCTTGTAACTGTTGACTTAGGGAGGCCGCGCTGGACGCAGGCAGGCATGTTCTCAATACGTTTCCGTGAGATACATGGACTGCGTGCATTTGTAAATCATTTGTTTCCGCAATACAACGCATCAGAACCGTCAAAAAAGCCATGCAATTTCCAATTACTGCATGAGGCTGGACTTTCCCGCCAGCCTGCCGTATGGAGAACGACCGACATTGATTCAAGGGAGTTGCACTGCATGCGTTACGTCATCATCGGCAACGGCGTCGCCTCCATCGGCGCCATCGAAGGCATTCGCGCCAACGATCCGCAGGGAGAAATCCTCGTCGTCAGCGAAGAAGCCTTCCCCACTTACGGCAGGCCCCTTATTTCCTACTATCTTGCAGACAAGGTCGCCGAGCGCCACCTGCCCCTGCGGCCGGACAGCTTCTATACGGACCACCACGTGGCCATGAAGCTGCAAAGCAAGGTGACGGCCATCGACCCCGTAACCCAGACCCTGACCACCGAGCACGGCGAATCCATCGCCTACGATCGGCTGTTGCTGGCCCTGGGTGGCGCGCCGTACCTGCCCGCCATTGCCGGCATTTCCGGTCCGGGCGTGTTCACCTTCACCCAGCGTGGGGATGTGGACGCCCTGCGCACCGCCGTCAAACAGGCGCGGCGCGTGGTGGTGGTGGGTGCAGGGCTCATTGCCCTGAAGGCCGCCGAGGCCCTGGCCGCCATGGGCAAGGAAGTGACCCTGGCCGTGCGGTCCCGCCTCATGCGCAGCTATTTCGACGAACACGCCAGCGAGCTGCTCAAGCGTCACCTGGAGCAAAAAGGCCTTGCCTTTGCCCAGGGCCACTCGCCCCAGGCGCTGCTGCGCGACGAAAACGGCGTGCTCACCGCCCTGGAGACGGACAAAGGCCAGCTGCCGGCCGATGTGGTCATCATGGCTGCCGGCGTGCGGCCCCAGACCGATCTGGCCAAAACTGCCGACATCAACGTTGGCCTGGGCATTCAAGCGGACGACCACATGCGCACCTCGGCCCTGAACATCTTCGCCGCGGGCGATTGTGTGGAAGCGGCGGAAATGCTCTCCGGCTCCCCCGTGGTCATGCCCATCTGGCCCAACGCCTTCAACCAGGGCTACAACGCCGGCGCCAACATGGCCGGGGCAGACCTCAAGTACCCTGGCAGCCTGAACATGAACTCCATTTCCTATTGGGGCCTGCCCACCACCTCCGTGGGGATGGTCAATCCCCCGGCAGACCAGGGCTACGAAGTGCATCTGGAGTCCGACCCGGCCCGCTTCGCCTATCGCAAGCTCGTCTTCAAGGATGATCGCCTGGTGGGCTGCATCCTGCTGCAGGATGTGGACATGGCCGGCTTCTATACCGGCTTCATCCGCTTCCGCATCACCCTGGATGCCAAGGCCAAGGATTCCCTGCTGCAAGGCAGGCCGTCGCCCCTGGATTGGCCCGAGCCACTCATCCAGGCCGAACTCAAATACGGCGGTGCCTATGCCGCCGGCGAACTCATCGCCTAGGGCATCGTCATTTTGAAAAAGGACGTTGCGGGGGAACACCTTTCGGTAGAACGGTGTTCCCCCGAGAACTCCTTATCAAAGATGCTTTGCTCCACCGGCAGCCGCCTCCCGCCCCCTCCTGCCGACTGCGGTCGATCCCGCTTCCGGCCCGGCCCTCTCCCCGGGGCAACACCGTTTCCGCTGCGGCGCAGGACGCGCATTTTCCGTTGACGCCGCGGGCTGCGCCTGCCATGGGCACGGAATCGCAGTCACTCAAGAAGGATGACGACACATGGTGGATCTGTATCTCGGACAAGCGCAGGACGTGTTGCTGGGCCAGGACTTTCTGACCTGGCTGTGGTGCATGAGCGAACGCACGGGCGGGGCCTTCCGCACCGCCAAGGGCGAATCCTTCCAGTGCGTGCTGGAACAGCGCGTGGTGGTACAGGGCGGCCAGGGCGATACCCTGGAAACCGCTACCGTAACCGGCGCCTTGAGCGAACTCAAGGAAGCCCGTCTGGGCCTGGCCACGGGCAAAAAAGTCACCCGCGCCCTGATCCGGCTGGCGGTGGACGAAGAGGAATGGTCCGTGACCCTCAAGGCCGAGGACTTCGCCCTCAACAGCCTGAAGACACCCAAGATTGAGGCCGGACGCGAGGAAGGGGACGACCCCGACGCCATCTACCTGGAAAAATTCTACCTGCTGGAACGGGCCATGGAGTTTCTGGACTCGCTCTACCTGCAGTTCCTGCAGGCCAGAATGGCGGCAGACTGGCCCGAGACGGTGAAGATCGTGCGGCAGTGGATCGCCAGCAGCGGCGCAAACCAGCCAGCCTGAGCAGACGGCACTGGCAGCGGTTTACTTGCCGCCCAAAACCACTATACTCCTGCCGCATCCACCCGCCATTTCCCGCGCCGGCAGCCCCTCCGGCAGCCGGCGTGTCCAAGGAGTGTTCCGTATGATTCGCAAGCCGTACATCCACCTGCTCCTGCCCCTGACAATCCTGCTGCTGGCCGCCCTGTCCTCCCCCCCGGCCATGGCCACAACGGCCCTGCCAGAGTTCACCACCCTGGCCAAACGCACGGGCGCAGCCGTGGTGAACATCTCCACCGTGCGCCGGGTGGAAACGCCAGACCTGCAGGACTTCTTCCGCTTCCGCAAGCCGGAAGGCGACAACCGCATGGAAGAATTCTGGAAGCAGTTCGAGAAATTCTTCAAAACCCCGGAAGGCAACCGCAAGGATCGCTCCCTGGGATCCGGCTTCATCATCTCGCCGGATGGCTTCATCGTCACCAACAATCACGTCATCAAGGATGCGGATCAGATTGCCGTGAACCTCCAGGGCAAGGACAAGGAATCCGATTCCTACAACGCCACCGTGGTGGGGCGCGATCCGGAAACCGACTTGGCGTTGCTGAAAATCGAGACCACCGCTCCCCTGCCGGTGCTGGAATTCGGCGATTCCGACGCCATGGAGGTGGGGCAATGGGTCATCGCCATCGGCAACCCCTTCGGCCTGGACCACACCGTGACGGCAGGCATCGTCTCTGCCAAGGGCCGCACCATCGGCGCCGGGCCCTTTGATGATTATGTCCAGACCGACGCCTCCATCAACCCCGGCAACTCCGGCGGCCCGCTGCTGAACATGGATGGCAAGGTCATCGGCATCAATACGGCCATCATCTCCTCCGGCCAGGGCATCGGCTTCGCCATTCCCAGCAACATGGCCCGGCGCATCATCCAGGATTTGAAGGACAATAAGAAGGTGCAGCGCGGCTGGCTGGGGGTGACCATCCAGGATGTGGACGAGAATTCCGCCAAGGCCCTGGGCATGCAGCAGGCCCACGGGGCGCTCATCAGCTCCGTGCGGCCCGGCGACCCTGGCGACAAGGCCGGCATCAAGCCCGGCGACGTGGTGCTGACCATCAACGACCGTCCCGTGGCCGACGCCGGCGAACTCCTCAAGCATGTGGCCGCCCTGCTCCCCGGTGAAAAGGCCGCCCTGCAGGTGTGGCGCGAGGGCAAGACCCTGCCCCTTTCCGTCACCCTTGGGGAACGGCCCACCTCGGAAGAAGCGCTGCTGGGCGAGGGCGAGGAAGAGCAAGCCCCCGAGGCTTCGGAAATCGGCCTTTCCCTGCGTCCGCTGACCAAGGACGAAATCAAGGAACAGAAACTGGAGCGCGGCGGGCTGCTGGTGCTGGAGGTGGATCCCGAATCCCCGGCCGGCGAGGCCGGCTTGCGCAAGGGCGACATTGTGCTGGAACTGAACCTCAAGCCCGTGGAAACCCTTGACGCCTTCGCCGAGCTCATGGAAAAGGACGCTGCAAAGAAAGGCGTGGCCATGCTGCTGGTGAAACGCGGCAAGCAAACGATCTTCCGCACCATTCCCCTGGATGCGGCAGCGCAGGACGCGGAATAGGGCACGTTATCTTTGAAAGGGGAGAGCGAGAGAGGGAAGAATCTTTTGTAAAAAGGTTTCCCCTCTCGCAACGCCCTTCTTCAAAATTACAATACGCCAGTCCACTGCAGCCCGTCCAATGGAGTCTCGTATGCATGCACTCACGCCGCGGCAGATTGTCGCGGAACTGGACAAGTTCATCATCGGTCAGGAAAAGGCCAAGCGCATGGTGGCCATCGCCCTGCGCAACCGCTGGCGGCGGCAGCAGCTGCCCCCGGCCCTGCGCGAAGAAGTGGCCCCCAAAAACATCATCATGATCGGCCCCACGGGCGTGGGCAAGACCGAAATCGCCCGTCGCCTGGCCCGGCTGGCCGGCGCACCGTTCTTCAAGGTAGACGCCACCAAATTCACCGAGGTGGGCTATGTGGGCCGCGATGTGGAAAGCATGGTCCGCGACCTCATGGAGTTCGGCGTGGCCATGGTCCGCAAGGAAGAGCAGGAACGGGTGAAGGAAAAGGCCGCCGCCGCCGCGGAAGAACGGCTGCTGGATCTGCTCCTGCCCGCCTCCGGCCGCAGCACGGACATCCCCACCGCCACCGCCTCCATCAGCGATGTGCCTGCTTTTGCCGCGCCACCGGCCCAGGCGGGGGACCTGTCCTCCACGCGGGAAAAGCTGCGCGATCTGCTGCGCAAGGGCCTCCTGGACGACCGCGACGTGGAGATGGAAATCTCCGTCTCCGGCGGCGGAGTGGAGATCATGTCCATCCCCGGCATGCAGAACATGCCCGGGGCCGAGGACATGCAAAGCCAGTTCAAGGACATCTTCTCCAAGGTCTTCCCTGCCAAGCGCAAGCGCAAGAAAATGAAGGTCAAGGAAGCCTGGGAACACGTGCTGCAGGAAGAGGCCGACCGCCTCATCGACATGGACAAGGTGACCGACATCGCCAAGGAACGCGTGGAGGAAAGCGGCATCCTGTTCATCGACGAGATCGACAAGATTGCCTCCTCCAGCCACAACAAGGGCGGGCCGGACGTCTCCCGCGAGGGCGTGCAGCGCGACCTGCTGCCCATCGTGGAAGGCACCGTGGTGCACACCAAGTACGGCCATGTGCGCACGGACCACATCCTGTTCATCGCCGCAGGCGCGTTTCACGCTGCCAAGCCCTCGGATCTGGCACCCGAACTCCAGGGCCGCTTCCCCCTGCGGGTGGAGCTCTCCCCCCTGGGACAGCACGAGTTCTATCGCATCCTCACGGAGCCGGAAAACGCCCTCACCAAGCAATACACCGCCCTGCTGGAGACGGAACGCGTGCGCATCTCCTTCACCGAGGACGCCCTGCAGGAGCTGGCCGCCTGCGCCCAGCGGGCCAACGAGGAGACGGAGAACATCGGCGCGCGCCGGCTGTACACCATCCTGGAGCATCTGCTGGCGGATCTTTCCTTCGAAGCGCCGGAACGCGCCGGTGAAGTGATTGTCATCGACCGCGACACCGTGCGCGGCAAACTCATGGACGTGTTGGAAGACCGTGACCTCGCACGCTACATCCTCTGATTTCTTCCCAGATTCCACTGCAAAGGACGATCCCATGGAGAAAGGCGCCCGCATTGCGCGCATGCTGATGGAGTCCCTGCCCTTTATCCGGCAGTTCCACGGGCAGACGCTGGTCATCAAGTACGGCGGCCACGCCATGAAGGACGAGGTGCTCAAAAGCGCCTTTGCCCGCAGTATGGTGATGCTGAAGTATATCGGCATCAATCCTGTGGTGGTGCACGGCGGCGGCCCGCAAATCGGCCAGCTGCTGCAAAAACTCTGTATCCCCACCACCTTCCGCGAGGGCCTGCGCGTGACGGATCGCGCCACCATGGACGTGGTGGAAATGGTGCTGGGCGGCAAGGTGAACAAGGAAATCGTCAGCCTGCTGAACCTGCACGGCGGCAAGGCCGTGGGGCTTTCCGGCATGGACGGCTGGCTGCTCAAGGTCCGCCGCATGGAACTGGCCGTGGACCGCGAAAATGCGCCGCCGGAAATCATCGACCTCGGCCATGTGGGCGAGCCCGTGGCCGTGGAGACTGCCCTCATCCGCTCGGTGGAGCGCGACGGCTTCATTCCCGTCATCGCCCCGCTTGGGGTTGATGAGGAAGGCAAAAGCTACAACGTGAACGCGGATTCCGCCGCCGGGGCCATCGCCTCGGCCATGAAGGCCAAGCGGCTGATTTTGCTCACGGACGTTCCCGGCATCCTGGACAAGAGCGGCCAGCTCATTTCCAGCCTCACCCTGTCCCAGGCCGCCCTGGCCATTGCCGACGGCACCGTCTCCGGCGGAATGATTCCCAAGGTCAAATGCTGCATGGAAGCGCTGGATGCCGGCGTGGAAAAGGCGCACATCATCGATGGCCGGCTGGAAAACGCCGTGCTGCTGGAACTCTTCACCACCGGCGGCATCGGCACGGAAATCGTGCGCACAAAATAATCCCACTCTAGGGCATTTTAATGTTGAAAAAGGACTTTGCGAGAGGGGAAACCTTTTTGCAAAANAAGTCTTTGGGAGGGGGGTTCGGGGGGACCCCTTTCTACAGAAAGGGGTCCCCCCGAGAGTTCTTTTCAAAAACAACGTGCTCTATCCACCGCACAGGGGAGCATCGGCACGCGCCGGTCCTCCCTTGTGCTTTTTTGCAGCACGCCCGCGCGCGCCTTTTCAGCCGGCAAACACCTTGTGCAAGGGGATGGTCAGTCCCGGCACGGCCGCGCTCTCCAGCATTTCGGTGGCGGTCCAGGTCCGCACGTGCATCAAACTCGGCGGTGCGGGCGCGGGATCGGCGACGGCGTCCGGATCGGCCGTCTGACGCACGAACTGGTGCAGCAGCGCGCCTTCCGGGTCCACAATCCAGTATTCCGCCACCCCGAAGCGGTCGTACAGGGCGAACTTGGTTTGCGTGTCCCGCAGCAGTGTGGAAGGGGACAACACCTCCACCACCAGATCCGGCGCACCTTCCACGCCATGGGGCTTGATCTTGTCGGCATCGCAGATCACCAGCAAATCCGGCTCCACCACGGTACGGGCCAGATCCCGACCCAGGAGCGGGGCATCCAGCAGCACGGCCGTGGGGGCCAGCAAGGATTCGCAAGGTGAGTCTTCCAACTGTCTGTCCAACAACACCAGCAGCGTCCGGACAAGCCGCTGGTGCCTGACCGTAGGCGCTGCGGCCATGCGCACGGCCTCGCCGTCCAGGAGCTCGTAGCGCTGCTCCTCGGGCCAGGCGGCATAGTCCGCGTACGTGTATTCATCGATGATGCGGGCCGGGAGTCCCATGCACACCTCCTCGTTACGGGCTGGGTGGCGGCGGAACCGTGCCGGGGGGCTGCTCGGTCTGGCCGGGGGGAACCATGGTCACCTCAGCCCCACACTGCGGACACACTGGAATCCCCACGCCCACACCGAACGGCGGCAGCATGTACGCCAGTTTGTCTTCCCCGCCTTTCCAGGAACATCGGATGCACGAAAAAAGATATTCTGCCATCGGCCCCCCATTTTCGGTCTGTCCGTGGTGTTCATCTTGTGGTAAAATCCGTTGCGCGTTGTGTCAATATGAACACGCACAGCATCTTGTGCTGCGCGCCGCTTCATGCCATGAGCAGGAGAGCCGCGCCGCCGGCAGCGCTGTGTCCCCTAACCGTAGAGACCGAGGACCATGATGACCCTTCGACTGCTCGCCGTCCTTGCCCTGGTTGTGATCTGCATGCCCATGCCCGCCGCCGCTGCTGCGCACAAAACGCTGCCCCTGGAGCAGGGGTTCCAGGAGATTCCCTGGGGGGCGGATATCGCCCAATTCCCGGCCCTGGAAAAAATCGGCGTCAAGAACATGGCCGAATTCTACGTGGATCGATCCAAAACATACGTGGTGGGCGGTGTGGCCGTGCAGCGGGTGGTCTACGGCACAACCAAAGGCAAGGTGTTTGCCGTCTATGTGGACATCCCCTCCCAGGAAGCCTTTGACACTCTCAAGGCCTCCCTGGAAAAACAGCTGGGGGTGGACAAGTCCCGCCAGGACGGCCCGGCCACGGTCTGGAGCTGGCGCAAGGGGCCGGTGCGCGTGAAGCTCAAGCAGGAGCCGGGTCAGGCCCGCAAGCTGGCGCTGTATTACGAACCCCTGGCCAAGGACGTGGAGCTTTCCATCTTCGAAAAAGATGGCGACGAAACCCATCGCGGCCCGACGACCTGGTATTCCGTCAAGGACAACTCCCTGCCCACAGCCATCCCCCTGCTGCGGTTTTAGGACAGGTTATCGTTGAAAGGAGTTCTCGGGGAAGAACCTTTCTGCAGAGAGGCTCTTCCCTTTCTCCTGCTCACTTGCGATACACCACCGTGCGCGTGCGGCCGGCCTGTTCCGCAGCCGGCAAAGGAATCTCCAGGCGGACGCCATCGGCATCCGGCGTGGCGCCCTCCCCCGTCAGCGGCATGGAGCAGCGCAGGCTGGCCGTCATGGCGGCACTGCGCGGATTGGCCACGCTCACGGCCAGGGTCTGGGCATCCTCCCGAAGTAACACCAGGCACGGCTGCTCCACGGTGACGGTCAGCCCCTGACGCACGGTCAGGCTGCCCGGCTGATAGAACACGGCGGCGGTGAGTCCTTTTTTCGGATGCGACGCAGCCTGCAGGGCCGGCGTATTGGCCAGCACCTGCACCGGCGGCGCACCGGTCAGGCTGCGGAAGGCGGCTTCGTCATGCGCCAACCCCACCAGCACAGCATACGTATGATCCCTGGGGGAGACGCCGTGATCCTTCCAGATGCTCAACACCGGCTCGCGCACGCGGCGGGATTCCAGACTGGTGTTGATGTCCTGCCAGTCACCTTCCTGCACCGCCGCCTGTACCTGCAGGGGCGCTTCCTCCAAAGACAGCCAGCCGACGCCGCCATTCCAGATCCAGCGGGCGGGCGCGGCCATGGTCAAATCCTTGGGCAGGGGCTGGCCGCCCGGTCCTGCGCCGCTTGCGGCCGGTCCTGTCAGGCGGCGCTGATCCATGGTGGAATACACCGGCCCGCCGGCGTGGCCGATGCCTGCGCCCAGGAGCACGGCCAGGTCGTCAAAAAACATCCAGCTTTTGCGGGCCGTGAGGCCCTTGTATCGAAAGTCCATGGCTGCCGCGCCGTGTTCGCCATCGCTGACGCCGCCGGCAAAGTCGCTCTCGCCTTCCGAGCCGCGGCCCCAGGTGTACTGGGCAAAGGGCGGCGGCGCCTGCAGGGCCGTCACCCCGGGCACCATGCGCCAGTCCCAGGCCGGGAACAGACCGGCATAGTCATCCCCCCGACGCAGCAGGAAAAAGGACCCCTGGGAGAGGTGCTCGCCCTTAAGATTCTCGCCGTTGCCGCTTTCCGTGCCGCGGGTGCGGGTGGAGACCATCCGTACCGTGGCGAGCACGCCGGGCCGGCGATGGACCATGTATTCGGAGTTCCAGAAGTAGCGATTCCCGGCAGGACCGCCCCGGCCCGGGGCCTTGATCTCCTCGCGAAAGGCGGCGGCTTCGGCCAGCCGCGGGGGATTGAAGCCGGCCAGCAGTTCCAGCGCCCGATCCAGCAGGCCGGCGTTGTCTGCATCGGGCCGCGAGATGTTGCGCCCCAGGGTGGCCGGATCCAGCCACGGGCCACGCACCACCCAGCGTTGATGATCCAGCATGTAGCCCGTCAGGTGTTCCAGCTGGGCCGAGGTGAGCGCCCATTGCGTGCCCCGGGCAAAGCGGGCGATTTCCAGGATGGTGGCCGGATAGATGAGCCCGTAACCGCCGGTATAGAGCTGCGGGCCATGCATCTGAAAGCTCAGATCTGGCTGAATGCCGCCGGACTTGCGGGCCTCGGCAGGGTCCTGCCCCAGGGTGAAGGTGACGGAGGCGAAGGCCTCGGCAAGCATGTGCGGATTGTGTTCCAGACATCCTTGCAGAATGCGGACGGAGGCCCTGTCCACCTGGTTCAGGTTGGCCTCCCAGGCTTCATGCTTCAGTCCGGCCCAGCCCCGGCCCACGATGCCCAGCCCCTTGCGCCGCTGTTCGGCATCCAGCTGGGATTCCAGCAGCAGCAGCACCGAGCCCATGCGCCTGGGGATGGACAGTTCGTTGTACCACCAGTTCTTGGACTGAAAATCCTTGGCCAGCCAGAAATCCAGGGCCCGGCGGCAGGCATCCAGCACCGCGGGACTGCCCTTGAACGGCCCGGCAGGGGCGGCCCAGGCGCCGGCCATGGCCAGCAGCCGTTCCATGTGCGCCCGGGGTTTCCACCGCGCCGCGCTGACGTCCTGATAGTCCACATCCGGCCAGCGGCCCATGGCGCTCAGGTTCCTGACCATCCACTCCACATCCTTGGCCGCGGTCGTGCCCTCCTCCTCCAGAATGGCCCGGCGCACCTGCTCCCGCACCACGGCCACATCCGCATCGCCAGCCACGGCCAGGGCGGCCCAGGCCAGCACCAGCACCACGGCAAGGCAGGTCCGGAACACTTGTTGACGCATCGCGACCTCCTGGCATCTTTTGTTTTCCATATCCGGGCAATGTGTGGTACACACAGCCATACGCGACGAAAGGCCGTCGCGCCATCCTCAAATCCATTCGCGCACCCATGCCACCACGTGCTTCCCCCTCTCCCGCCAGCACGCCTGTCACTGTGGCGCACTTGCGCAGCGCTTCGGGCAGCGGCGGCGGGCCGGACAAGACCATCTTTGCCGAGGCCTCGCTGATTGATCCCGCCCGGGTGCGCCTGCTGTGCATCTACCTGCGCAAACCTGATGACAGCCTGGACGGCATCCGCCATCGCGCCCGGGATGCCGGAGCCTCCCTGCTGGAGATTCCCGGCAGGTCGCTCTTCGATTGCACCCAATTCCAGGCCCTGCGCCATCTGTTGCAACGCGAGCGGGTGGACGTGCTGCATTGCCACGAGCCCAAGGGCGACCTGCTGGGCGCGCTGATGCCACTGGCGGCGTCCCGGGTCCGGATCATCACCACCCTGCATGGCTGGACCGCGCCCCGATCCCGCAAGAGCGCCCTGTTTGCCCGGCTGGATCGCCTGTGCCTGCGCCGGTTTGAGCAGGTGCTGGCCGTGAGTCGCCCCCTTGAGCACGCCGCCCGGCAGGCCGGAGCGCGCAGTGTGCAGTATCTGCCCAACGGCGTGGATACCCTGCGCTGGCAGCCAGGACAGGCCGCAACACATCCGGCGCTGGCCATGCTTGCCCCTTCCTGGCGTTGGGTGGGATATGTAGGGCGACTGTCTGACGAAAAGGCTCCCGAGCGGTTTGTGCAGATGGCCGCCCGCGTGGTCCGGGCCATGCCCGATGCCGGCTTTGTGCTGGCCGGGGACGGGCCGTGCCTGGACGCCTGCCGACGCCTGGCCGGCGAACTGGGATTGGGCGATCATGTGGTGTTGACGGGACGTCTGGAAGAAACGGCCATCCGCTGCCTGCTGGACCGGCTGACGCTGCTGGTGAATCCCTCCCGCACCGAAGGCCTGCCCAACAACGTGCTGGAGGCCATGGCCATGGCCGTGCCGGTGGTGGCCACGGCCGTGGGCGGCGTGCCGGATCTGGTGCAGGACGGGACCACGGGAGTCCTCATTCCCCCCACGCAGGACGACATCCCCGACGCCCTGGCCCGGGCGGTGCTGTCCTTGATGCGCGATCCCGACCTGCTCCGCCGCATGGGGCAGGCTGGCCGGGCACGGGTGGAACGCGAATTCTCCTTCCATGCCCGGGTGGAAACCATGACGGCACTCTATGAAACGCTGACGAGGCGAGCATGACCGATCCGGCCCAGTCTCCCGCGGGCAATGAACCGCAGCGTTCCGCCCTGGATGCCGCCCTCGGCCGTCTCTCGGGCTTCGCCTTTATCACCCTGCTCACCACGGTGGCCAATCTGGTCGTGCGGGTGGGCAAAAACGTGCTCATCACCCGGGCGCTTGGTCCGGAAGCGCGCGGCATTTACAGCCTGCTGAACACCATCCCCGGCCTGTTCGTAAGCTTCGGCAACCTGGGCTTCGGCCTGGGCAGTCTGTATCTTGGGGCCACCAAAAAGGAACCCCTGGGCACGCTGCTGGGCAATGCCATCTGTTATGCCGTGCTGCAGGGTGCGGTGCTGGCCTGCCTGGCCCTGGCCATGCATCAGCTCGGGGCCGGATTCATGGCCAACAACTGGGAGGCCATCCAGGCCATCTCACTCTTCATTTTTCTGGGCATCCCCCTCACCCTGGCCATGCACCTATGCAGCGACCTGCTCATGGCCGCCAGCGACATCCGCTATCTGAACGTCATCCAGGTGGTGAACTCCGCAGCGCCCATCGTGGTGATGCTGCTGTTGTGGCCCCTGCTGGGGGAGGCCCTGGCGGCTGCCTGCTGGGCCTGGGTGCTCTCCCTGCTGCTGATGATCGGCATGTCCGTGCGCCGGTTGCTGCGTCAGACCCGAGGGCTGGGGGTGAGCCTGTCCCTGGCCAGACAGGCCATCGGCTACGGCCTGCGAGGCAATGTGAGCCAGTTTGCCGGCGCCGTGACCCGCCGCGTGGACATGCTCCTGCTGGCGCATTATCTGCCCGTGGAGGAACTGGGACAATACGCCGCGGCCGTCTCCCTGGCGGAAGTGCTGCTCTTTTTGCCCGATGCCGTGGCCCTGCCCTTCATGCCCCTGCGCATGGCCATGGCCGAGGATGACGACCAGACCACCGCCCGGGCCTTTTCGGCCACCATCATCAAATACACCGTGGCAGTGCTTGCGCCCATGCTGCTGCTGGCCGGTCTGCTGGCCAAGCCGGTCATTCTGGTGTTGTACGGCCGGGAATTCCTGCCCAGCCTGCCGGCCATGGTGCTGCTGCTGCCGGGCATTCTGTCCCTGGCGGTGTACCAGCTCATCAAGGCGGATTTGTACAGCCTGAACCGGCCGGGCTTGACGTCCTGGATCAGCGTCTGCTCCATGTTCCTCAATCTCGGCCTCAATGTGATCGCCATCCCCTGGCTGGGCATCGCCGGTGCAGCCATTACCTCCAGCATCTGCTACACCTTTTCGGCGGCGGCCTGCCTGATCTGCTTCTTCCGCATCACTGGCGCCTCCCCGGCCTCCATGTTGTTGTTGTCCAGAAAGGACGTCACCGTGATCCGTCGGCAGTTGAGCCAGGCGGTTCGCGCCAAGCTGCGCGGCAAAAAGGAACGGCCATGAAAACCGCAGTGATCGTGCCCATGAAAAACGAGTTGCGCGGCCTAGCCACGCTGCTCACCACGCTGTATGCCCAGCTTTCGCCCGGGGATGAGCTGGTGGTGGTGGATGCCGGGTCCGACGACGGCACATGGGAATTCGTCACCTGTTTTGCCGCCACGCATCCGCAGCTCAAGCCGCTTCGCGTGCCCGGCGCCTATCCCGGGGCGGCCCGCAACGCCGGCATCCGCGCCACGGATGCACCCATCATCGCCCAGGTGGATGGCGGCAATCTGCCCAACGCCATCTGGCTGGACACCATCCGCGCGCCCATCCTGGACGGTTCAGCCGAATACGTGACCGGCAACAGCAAGATCATGCCCATCTGGACGACTGTCCTGGGCCGTCGCATCGACCTGGGCTCCATCTACGGCGCCGTGTCTCTCCGCGGGCGATGGATCCGGCGTGCGCCGCCGCCGGATCTGCCCCTCGAACAGACCTCCTTCAAAGAGAACGCCGCCGGGGGCGATTCTGTGTGCTACCGGCGCGAACTATGGGAAAAGGCAGGCGGCTTTGCCGAGTGGTTGCGCTTTGGCGAGGATCCCCTGTTCGTCAACAAACTGGACAAGCTGCAACCCCGCTACACCTTTGCGGAGGACGCCGTGGTGTTCTGGCAGCTCGGGCCCGGGCTCTGGGACATCCTGGTGCGACGCTGCCGCAGCCAGCGCCGCGGCCTGCGCACGCGCGCCATGATTGCCAAACGCTGGCGGCAGGTGGTGCAATACATCGGCCTGGGCTCGCTGCTGGCGGCCAGTCTGGTTGTTCCCGCCCTGCAGCCCTGGGCTCTGGGCATCTGGGGGGTGGCGGCGGCGGTGCAGTGCGTCAAATCCTTCAAAACATGGTGCACCCGTGCGCACCCGGACATCGACCAGGCAGACAGGATTGCGCAGCGTGTCGCGGGCATCGTCCTCATCCCCGTGCTGGATATCCTGGGCGTGCTGGCGCGCATCGTCGGCACGGCGCAAGCCTTGTTTCAGTTGTCCGAAAACGAGGCCGACTGGGGCGACAGGGTGACGGAGTACCTGAATTCATGACCATCTCATTCAAGCGCCGCCTCAAGCTGCTGGGGGCCGCCGCCCTGACCCGCCTGGGCATGCCGCGGCTGGCCCGGCGCGGGCAAACCCTGCTGGTGCTGTGCTACCATCGCGTGGTGCCCGAGGATCAGGCGGCGGCAGTGCTCAGTTCGCCGTATATCGTGGTCCGGGAAGACTCCTTTGCCCGACAGATGGCCCTGCTGGCCGCCGAATGCGCCGTGGTGCCCCTGGAAGACGGGCTGGATCTCCTGGCCCGCGGGCAACTGCCGCGCCGGGCCGTGGCCATCACCTTCGACGATGGCTGGAAAGACACCCGCACCACGGCCCTGCCCATCCTGGAGCGCCACGGCCTGCCGGCCCTGGTGTATCTGACCACCGGCGTCATCGGCACGGGCAGGCTCTTCTGGCAGGAACGGCTGACGCATGCCCTGCGACTGCTGCAGGCCGTGGACGGCTCCCGCAATGCGCCGCCCCCGCTTCCACCGGACCTGGCCGGCCTCTGGCAGCGCGCGCACCACAACGGCGTGCTGGATTCGCATCGGCTGACCCGATTGCTCAAGCAATCAACCCCGGATGCCGGCGAGCGTCTGGCCACAGCCCTGCTGGACGGGCTGGGGCATCCTGCCCTGCCCCCGGAGGTCCATGCGGCCAATGCCATGCTGGATTGGGATGACGTGCACGCCATGCAGCGCCGCGGCGTGGCCTTCGGCTCCCACACCGTGGACCATGTGCTGCTGCCGGCCGCCACGCCCGAGGTGCGCGCCGCCCAGTTGGAGGAATCCCGCCGCGTGCTGCGGCAGCGGCTGGGGCAGGAGGTCCGCGCCCTGGCCTATCCCAACGGCGACCACTCCCTGGCCGTGCGCCGGGCGGCCATGGCGGCCGGCTACACCAGCGCCGCCACCCTGGAGCGCGGCTTCAATGACGAATCCCTGGACTGCCTGCGGGTGCGCCGCGTCAACGTCTACGAAGGCAAGACCGCCGGCCCCCGGGGCTTCTCGCCGGATCTGTTCCGCTTCATCCTGACGGCTGCCCTGTAGGACGCACCACAAAAAAAAGGAGCCGCGCAAAGCGGCTCCCCTAGAGCATTTTACTCTTGAAAAAGGACATTGCGAGGGGGAAAACCTTTCAAAGACAGCCTGCTCTCGTGTGACGGAGCCTGCGTCTCCGGGGCATCCTGCCAAGAGGTCCCTACCGTCCTCGCGCCTGATAGCGGGCCAGCTTCTTTTCCAGCCGGCGGGAAAACGCCGTCAGCACGTAGCAGATGACGAAATACAGCAGCGCGATGGCGATGAAAATTTCCGTGGGCGCGTTCATGGTCCGGTTGTTCACCTGGGTGGCGGTCTTGGTGAGCTCGTTCACGCCGATGATGAAGGCCAGGGAGGTATCCTTGGTGAGGCTGACGAACTGGTTCACGAAGGACGGGATCATGTTGAACAACGCCTGCGGCAGGATGACATGACGCATGGCCTGCCCGCGGGTAAGGCCGGTGGAGCGGGCGGCCTCCATCTGCCCCTTGGGCAGGGAGATGACGCCGGCGCGCACGATTTCGGCAATATAGGCGCTGGTGAACACGATGAGGGCGCACAGGGCGCTGTACGAGCCGGGCAGGCTGTGCCCCAGGAGCGCCGGCGCCAGAAAATAGAACCAGAAAATGACCATCAGCAGCGGCGTGCCGCGGATGATTTCGATGTACACAAAGGCCGACCAGCGGAGCCAGCCCGAGCGGGACATGCGAAACAGCCCCACCACGAGCCCCAGCCAGAACGCCCCGAAAATCCCCCCCACCGCCAGGAGGATGGTCATGGCAAGGCCGCCCAGCTCCCCGTTGGGCCAGGCTCCCAGCAAAAAGTACTGCAGGTTGTTGACGACGACATCCCAACGCATGATTATCCCCTACCGCGGCGCGATCTTGAGCACGCGCTTGTTGTACATGTTGACCGCGAAGGAGATCACGAGGGAAATGGACAGGTACATCAGCGTGGAGACGGTAAACGCCTCCAGGCCGTGGAACGTGTACGCCTCGATCTGCCGCGCCATGTAGGTCAGTTCCATCACCCCCACGGCCATCACCAGGGAGGAATTTTTCACCAGATTCAGGAACTGCGAGATCAACGGCGGGATGATGATGCGGAAGGCCTGGGGCAGGATGACGTACCGCATGGCCTGCAAAAACGAAAGGCCCGTGGCCCGGGAGGCTTCCAGCTGCGTCTTGGGAATGGCGAACACGCCGGAGCGGATGTCTTCGGCGATGAAGGCCGCCGTGTACACGGTGAGCGCGATGACCCCGGCAGCGAATTCAAAATCCCGCTTGTACAGCCACTCGTTCACGAAGTCCGGCAGCACGGAATACGACCCGAAATACCAGAAAAAAATCTGCACCAGCAGCGGCGTGTTGCGGAAGAACTCCGTAAAGGCAGCGCTGCCCCACACCAGGGGCTTGATGCGCGACAGCCGCAGCACCGCCACCAGCGTGCCCAGCAGCAGGGAGCCGACGATGGAGATGGCGGAAATGTGCAGCGTGGTCAGCAGGCCCTGGCGCAGCCACTCGCCATATTCGCCTGAAACCACGAGGCCAAAGTCAAATGAATAGGCCAAGGCGTTCCTCGTTCACTGTGGGGCCGTCAAAAAGGGAACAGGCATGGCCCGGCCGGAAAGGTACCCGGGCCGGACCATGCAGACAAGCAGCAAAGGCCTAGGGCCAGAGTTCCAGCTTCCAGTCCAGGGGAATGTAGTTCGGGGTGTCCTTGCCGAACCACTTGGTGTACATGGTCTGGAACTTGCCGGTTTCCCAGAGTTCCATGAGGGTCAGGTTGACGAAGTCGCGGAAGTCGGAGTCGTTTTCCACCATGCCCAGGCCGTACGGCTCAGGGGAGATGTATTCACCCACGATTTCATAGTCGCCAGACTTTTCGTCGCTGTTCTTGAGGCCCAGGAGGATGGATTCGTCGGTGGTCACAGCCTGCACCTTGCCCTGCTTGAGGGCCAGGAAGGCTTCGGGATACGTTTCGAAGGACACCACGGTGCACTCGGGCTGGGCCTTCTTGACGTTCTGCTCGGAGGTGGAGCCCTTGGCAGAGCCGACCTTCTTGCCGGCCAGATCGGCCACAGTCTTCACGCCGCCGTCTTTCTTCACCAGGAGCTTCTGACCAGTCTGGAAGTAGGTGATGGAGAAATCGATCTGATCCTCACGTTCCTTCTTGTGGGTCATGGTGGCGGCGATGATGTCGATGTCGCCCTGGGTGAGCATGGGGATGCGGGTGGCGGAGGTCACGGGCTTCACATCCAGCTTCACGCCCAGCTTGTCGGCCAGGGCCTGCATAAGATCGATTTCGAAGCCGACGATCTTGCTGGTTTTTTCATCCACGTACCCAAAGGGGACCTGGGAATCCTTCACGCCGGCCTTGAGCACGCCGGCTGCCTTGATGCTTTCCAGCTTGCCGGCAAACGCCGGGGCGGCCAGAACAAGCATGGCCAGGGAAAGAGCCAACAGCTTCACAACCTTACGCATTGCAGCCTCCTCGTCATGATGGTGCGGGCAGCCCGAGCCGCCCAGAAGCCGCGCCCGCAGGCCACGGCCGCCGCCTTATAAAATTTCGCGCAGAAACGCCTGCGTCCGTTCATGCTTGGGATTGGAGAAGAACGCTTGCGGCGCGCCTTCTTCAATAATCAGGCCGCCATCCATGAAGATCACCCGATCCGCCACTTCGCGGGCAAAGCCCATTTCGTGGGTCACGCAGAGCATGGTCATGCCATCGCGGGCCAGGTCCTTCATGACGTTGAGCACTTCGTTGATCATTTCCGGATCAAGCGCAGACGTGGGCTCGTCGAAGAGCATAATCTTGGGCTTCATGGCCAGGGCGCGGGCGATGGCCACCCGCTGCTGCTGCCCGCCGGAGAGTTCGGCCGGATATTTGTGGGCCTGATCGTGGATGCCCACCCGCTCCAGCAGGGCCAGGGCTACTTCTTCGGCCTCGGCCCGGGGCGTCTTTTTGACCTTGATGGGCGCCAGGGAAATGTTCTTGAGCACGGACAAATGCGGGTACAGGTTGAACTGCTGGAACACGATGCCGATGTGCGTGCGCAGCTCGTTCACATCCACGTCAGGGTCGTGAATGTCCTTGCCTTCGATGAGGATCGTGCCTTTTTGATACTCTTCCAGCCGGTTCACGCAACGAATGAGCGTGCTCTTGCCCGAGCCGGAGGGGCCGCATATGACCAGCACCTCGCCCTGCTCCACCGTCTCGGAAACGTCTTTGAGCACATGGAACTCGCCGTACCATTTATTGAGGGCTTTGATTTCAATCATGGCCATGTGGCAGGCCTTTCTCCTTGGGTCGTGACTCAGCCTCCCCGCGGGATGCACATTTTTGTAAAAAGATCGCCGCGCGTTGGCACCAATGATATGGACGGGAATCGGGGCGATGTCAAGACAATGACGGGGGTCTCCCCGCACCGTGCACGAGCATCAATCCCGATCCCCTCCGTGTTCCCGGTCCTATTTATCGGCCTTTTTCTTGGCACCGTCCATCGTGTGCCGCTTGGCCGCCGTCAGTTCCATTTTGCGCAGGCGGATGGAGAGGGGCGTCACCTCCACCAGTTCATCTTCCTTGATGAAGTGCAGGGCCCGCTCCAGGGTCATGGGCCGCACCGGCGTAAGAATGACGTGTTCATCCTTGCCGGAGGCCCGCATGTTGGTGAGTTTCTTTTCTTTGGTGGGGTTGATGTTGATGTCGTTTTCCCGGTTGTGCTCGCCCACCACCATGCCTTCGTACACCAGATCGCCGGGCTCCACAAACATTTCGCCGCGCGGCTCCAGGTTGAACAAGGCGTAGGCCACGGCTGCGCCCATGCGATCGCACACCAGCGAGCCGGTGAAGCGCGTGGGGAACTCGCCGCGGTACGGCTCATAGCCGTCCAGGATGGAGTTCATCAGGCCGGTGCCCTTGGTGTCCGTCAGGAACTCGTCGCGGTAGCCGATGAGCCCGCGCGAGGGGATGGAGAACTCAATGCGCACCCGGCCCGTGCCCTTGTTCACCAGATTGGTCATGCGGCCCTTGCGCTGGGAGAGTTTTTCCGTCACCACGCCCAGGAAGGCTTCGTCGCAGTCCACGTACAGCTTTTCGATGGGCTCATGGAGCTGGCCATTGATGTTCTTGAGAATGACCTGCGGCCGGCCCACGGTGAGTTCAAAGCCTTCGCGGCGCATGGTTTCAATGAGGATGGCCATCTGGAACTCGCCGCGGCCCTTGACCAGCATGGAGTCCTTGCCTTCGCCTTCCTCCAGGCGAATGGCCACGTTGCGCAGGGTTTCGCGCTGCAGGCGCTCGCGGATCTTGGCGCTTTGCACATGCTGGCCTTCGCGGCCGGCATAGGGCGAGTTGTTGGGCATGAACTGCATGGCCACGGTGGGCTCGTCCACGCGAATGCGCGGCAGGGCCACGGGGGTATCCTTGGCGCAGATGGTGTCGCCGATCATCACATCTTCAATGCCGGCCAACACGGCGATATCCCCGGCCTGCACTTCCACGGCATCAATGAAGCCGAGGCCGTGGCACTGCTGCAGTTTGGTCACGCGCAGGCTCTTGGGCTGGCCGGATTCCGGAATGCAGGCCAGCTCCGCCCCGGCCTTGGCCTGACCGGAAAAGACCTTGCCGATGGCCAGACGGCCCAGATAGTCCGAATAGCCCAGGTCCGAAACGAGCATCTGGAACGGCTTTTCCGGCTCGCAGATTGGCGGGGGGATATGGTCCAGAATGGTCTGGAACAGGACGGAAAGATCGGTCTCCTCGCCGTCCAGGCTGCGCTTGGCCAACCCATCGCGACCAATGGCGTACAGCACCGGGAATTCGAGCTGATCTTCCTCGGCGTCCAGGTCGATGAACAGGTCGTAGATTTCGTTGAGCACCTCGTCGGCGCGGGCGTCCTTGCGGTCAATTTTATTGATGATGGCAATGACCGGCAAATGTGCGGAAAGGGCCTTGCGCAACACAAAGCGTGTTTGCGGCAGAGGACCTTCGGCGGCATCCACCAGCAGAATGGCTCCATCGGCCATGGAGAGGGCGCGTTCCACCTCGCCGCCGAAGTCGGCGTGGCCGGGGGTGTCAATGATGTTGATCTTGATGTCGTTCCACGTTACGGCGCAGTTTTTGGCCGCGATGGTGATGCCGCGTTCGCGTTCCAGTTCCAGACGGTCCATGAGCCGGTCGTCCACGGCCTGGCCTTCTCGGAACAGGCCGGATTGCTTGAACAGCGCGTCCACGAGGGTGGTTTTTCCATGGTCAACGTGGGCGATAATGGCGACATTGCGAATGGCGGCATTGCGGCGCGAAGCCTGCATGTGATGCTCCTGCAGAAAACAGATGAAAGGGAAATTGGATTGCGGGGGCCATTTGTGGCGCGACTTACTTAGCAGGAAGCGGCGCGTTTGCCTAGGCTTTTGCACCAACCAGCCCCGGCACACCGCGTGACATTTTTGCGTCTCTCGCCGGGAACCCATTGACGCAGCCCTGCAACTGTGCGAATTTTTAAAAAAATATCCTATAACTTGCCGGGACATCCATGCACCGAATTCTTATTGTCGATGACTCCCCCGTGGCTGCCCTGCAGTTGGAACACTGCCTTGCCAAAAGTGGACACGACCAGCTGGATGTGGTGGATGATGCCCGCAAGGCCATGCAGTTGCTGGCCGAAACCTGCACTCCTGCGGCAGACGGCTCTCCCGCCTGCCGGCCCTTTGATCTGGTGCTCATGGACATCAACCTGCCCGGGCTGGACGGCATTACCGCCACCCGCATGATGAAGGCAGACCCGCACCTGCAGGATATCCCGGTCATCCTCATCTCCGCCAGCGACGAAAAAGACGTGCTGGAAGACGGCTTCAATGCCGGCGCCATCGACTTCCTCACCAAACCCATCAACCTGATGGAGCTGCGCGCCCGCGTGAAGGCCGCCTTGCGTCTGAAGGAAGAAACCGACCGGCGCAAGGCCAGGGAGCAGGAACTGCAAGCCCTGAAGGACAAGTTCGAGCTGCTCTCCAACCTGGACGGCCTCACCGGCATTGCCAACCGCCGCCGCTTCGACAAGGCCTATGCCGCCGAATGGCTGCGCGCCCGGCGCGACCACCGCCCCCTCTCCATCCTGATGATCGACATCGACCACTTCAAAAAATACAACGACACCTACGGCCACCTGCAGGGAGACAGCTGCCTGCGCGCCGTGGCCCGGGCCGTGGCCGGCTCCATGCATCGCCCGGCAGATCTGGCCGCCCGGTTTGGCGGCGAAGAATTCGTGGCCATGCTCCCCAACACCGACTCTGACGGCGCCCTGGCCATCGCCCAGCAGGTGCAGCAGCTGGTGGAAGAGTTGGAAATGGAACACACCTCCAGCGAAGTCAGCCCCCTGGTGACGGTGAGCGTGGGCGGCGCCTGCGCCCTCCCCGGCCAGGGCATGGACCCGGACGCCTTGATTCACGCCGCAGACACAGCCCTCTACGCCGCCAAAAGCGCCGGCCGCAACCGCATTGTCATGCACGCCAGCGAATCCGAAGACGGCTGCCTGCATCCCCGCGACTAGAGTAAGTTATCTTTGAAAGGAGTTCTCGGGGGAAGACCCCCCTTTCCAAAGACTGTTATTGTGAT